>CAIZEE010000278.1 GCA_903931835.1 uncultured Elstera sp. | reverse complement strand
CCTTCCGGCACGATAGAAAGGCCGCCGATCGCCGCCGAAAGCTCCATCCTGTTATTGGTCGTTCTCGCCTCGCGACCGCCAAGCTCAATCTCGAATACACCGAGATCAGGTCGCCGATCGACGGCTATGTCGGCAATCGCGCAGCGCAGACCGGCGCGTTCGTAGCGGAGGGGGCCTATCTGCTCTCAATCATTCCGGCCCATGGGCTGTGGGTCGACGCGAATTTCAAAGAGGATCAGTTGGCGCACATGATGCCGGGCCAGACGGCTACCCTGGTGGCTGATGTGGCGCCCGGTACCGTCATCCATGGCCATGTCGCCAGCCTCGCCCCTGGAACGGGTGCCGTGTTCAGCGTCATCCCGCCGGAGAATGCGACCGGCAATTTCACCAAGATCGTCCAGCGCGTGCCGGTTCGCATTGCAATCGATGCCAATGATCCGGCAGCCGCCAAGCTGCGTCCCGGCCTGTCCACTACTGCCAGCGTGGACACGAAAGCCAAGCCATGACTGCGCTCGAAAAGCCGGCGCCGAAGCCGCCCGGCATATTGCCCTTCATGGTGATGTGCGTCGGCATGTTTATCGCACTTCTCGACATCCAGATCGTCGCGTCGTCCCTGCAGAATATCGGCGGTGGGCTATCGGCGGCGCAGGATGAGATCAGCTGGGTGCAGACGGCCTATCTGATCGCGGAGATCATAATGATTCCGCTATCGGGGTGGCTGACCCGCGTGTTTTCGACACGCTGGTTGTTCACCGTGTCTGCCGCCGGCTTCACCATCGCCAGCATGCTGTGCGGCATTGCCTGGAACATCCAGAGCATGATCGTGTTCCGCGCCCTCCAGGGCGTGCTCGGCGCGTCGATGATCCCGACGGTCTTCACCTCGTCCTTCTATTTCTTCCAGGGTCAGCGCCGCGTCTATGCGGCTGCGGTGATCGGCACCATCGCCTCGATCGCGCCAACCCTGGGTCCGGTGATCGGCGGCTACATCACCGATACGCTGAACTGGCATTGGCTGTTCTTCGTCAATCTGGTGCCGGGCGTCCTGGTCACGGTGTTGGTGGCCTCGCTGGTCAAGATCGACAAGGCGGATCTGTCCTTGCTGAAAGGGGCCGATTATCTCGGCATCGCCTTGATGGCCGTCGGCCTCGGCACGCTGGAATATGTGCTGGAGGAGGGGACGCGCTGGAACTGGTTCAGCGATCAGATGATCACGACGCTCGCCTGGGTTTCCGTCATATCGCTGGTGCTGTTCGCCATCCGCAGCCTGACCTTCGCCAATCCGGTGGTTGATCTGCGGGCACTAACCAATCGCAATTTCGCACTGGGCTGCTTCCTGTCCTTCGTCACCGGCATCGGCATGTTCACGACGATCTATCTGACGCCGCTATTCCTCGGCTATATCCGCGGCTACAGCGCCTGGCAGACGGGTATCGCGATTTTCTCGACCGGTATCGCGACGCTGATCGGCACGCCGGCCTTCATCATCCTGTCCCGGAAATTCGATCCGCGCTGGTTGATGATGTTCGGCATGGCGTGTTTCGGCGCGTCGATGTGGACGTTCAGCGCGATCACCAGCCAGTGGAGTGCCGCCGAGCTGCTGATCCCGCAAATCCTGCGCGGCTTCCCGCAAGTGTTCGCGGTTGCCCCCAGCGTCAATCTCGGCCTCGGCAGCCTGCCGCCGGAGCGCCTCAAATATGCCAGCGGCCTGTTCAATATGATGCGCAATCTGGGCGGAGCCGTCGGCATCGCGGTCAGTGCCGCCATATTGAACGACCAGACCAACGCGCATTTCCAGGTTATCGCGTCCAATTTGACGCCGGCCAACGGCGCCATGGACCGCCTGATGATGGGGGTGCAGCAGCGCTACCAAACCGTGCTCGGCAGCGTCGGTCAGGGGCATGAGGCCGCATTGAAGCAATTGTGGAATCTGGCCTATCGCGAGGCCTCGACACTGGCCTATGCCGACGCCTTCCGCGCCATCATGCTGGCCTTTGTCGTGGCGACACTGCTGGTGCCGTTTATGCGCAAGGTTGGTGCGCCAGCCACGCCGGGCGGTGGGG
>CAIZEE010000277.1 GCA_903931835.1 uncultured Elstera sp. | reverse complement strand
TCTAGAGAAACTTTCAGCGCTGCTCAATACCTAGTGGATCGTGAGTGGTGCTGTCACAAATACTTCATCGCCCCAGAAGCGCTATTCGCCGACCTGCACCAGCTTGCCGAGCACACGCGCGCGCTGAAAGGCGTAGAGGAAGATCGCGCCCGCGATGGTCATGTAGACCCCATCCAGCGCCAGCGCCCGGATGAACAGATCCCAGCGGAAAACATGTTCGGTTAGCACCGCACGCATGCCCTCAAACACATAAGCGGACGGCAGGGACAGCGCGATCGGTTGGAGAATTGCGGGCAGGGTCGCCACCGGATAATAGACGGCACTGACCGGCGCCAGCGCGAAGGGCGCGACCCAGGCAAAGGTCTCGGCCCCCAGGCCGTAACGCAGCAGCAAGGCAGCCGCCAAAAGCCCGAGCGCCCAGCCCATAATCAGCAGGCACGAGAAGAACGCCACCAGCGGCAAGCCAAGATCGAATAGCGAGGTTTGATAAGCGAGCCAGCCAACCAGAATCGCCGGCGCTATGCCTATAATCGTGCGAAACACGCTCATCGTCATCAGCGCCAGCAGCCATTCAATCGGCTTCAGCGGACTGATGAATAGATGGCCCAAATTGCGCGACCACAATTCCTCCATGCAGCTGACCGATACGCCGAGCTGACTGCGCATCATGACGTCCCAGAGCAGGACGGCCGCAACCAGCGTGCTGGCCGCGACGACCAGCGTCGAACCGCCGCTCATGAAATACCGGCTGGTGAAGCCCCAGATGAGAACCTGCAAGGCCGGCCAATAAGTCAGCTCCAGCAGGCGCGGCCAGGACCGCCGCATCACATAGAGATTGCGCAAAACCACCGCATAGATCCGGCCGACCGACAGCCCGGTCATTCCGGCACCTCTTCAGCCCGCGCGATGTCGAGGAAGACCTCCTCCAGCGTGATCCGGCCATAGCGTTCGATCAATTGCTGAGGCTTCCCCTGGTCGACAATCCGGCCGCCGCGCATCATCAGCACGGCGTCGCATAGCCGCTCAACCTCGGCCATGTTGTGGGAGGCAATCAGGATGGCGCAGCCGCTCTCCTGCCGATAATCCTCCAGATACCGCCGCACCCAATCACCCGTATCGGGATCGAGCGAGGCGGTCGGCTCATCCAGCAGCAGCAAGGCCGGCCGGTTGATCAGCGCCTTCGCCAGTGCGACGCGGGTCTTCTGCCCGGCCGACAGCGATCCGCTGTCGCGATGCAACAGCGTCGTCAGATCAAGCTTTTCCGCCAATTCCTGAATGCGCGCGCGCCGGTCGGCGACGCCGTATAGCCGGGCATAGATGCTCAGATTCTGCTCGACCGACAGCCGCTGCGGCAGATCGAGATAGGGCGAGGAGAAATTCATCAAGGGCAGCACGCGTCCGCGATGCCGCCGCATATCATGACCCAGTATCCGGATCGACCCGCTGGTCGGCTCCAGCAACCCCAGCAGCATCGACAGAGTGGTGGTCTTACCCGCCCCGTTACCGCCCAGCAAGGCCGTGGTAGACCCCGCCTCAACCTGGAAACTGATGCCCTTAACCGCAGGCGCGGCGCCAAAGCTCTTGGTCAGGTCGGTGACCTCTATTACCGGCATATGCCCCGCTGCCTATTTAACTGCTCTGTCCACTTTCGCTCGAAAAGGCGTTATAGCATAGATCATGATCGACACTGCGCTTCCCCCGATGCCCGAATTCGAGCCAGGTTCCGTCTGGCTGGTCGGTGCGGGTCCCGGTGATCCAGGACTTCTGACCTTGTTGGCTGTCCATGCGCTGGCGCATGCCGATGTGGTGGTTTACGACGCGCTGGTCGACCCCGGCATCCTGGCGCTGGTGAAGCCCGGCACGCCGCTCGATTACGCCGGTAAGCGTGGCGGCAAGCCCTCGCCCAAGCAGCCCGATATCTCAGCCAAGCTGATCCGATTTGCCCGGCGTGGCTTGCGCGTGCTGCGGCTGAAAGGCGGCGATCCGTTCGTCTTTGGACGCGGCGGCGAAGAGGCGCTGGCGCTGGTCGCGTCCAACATTCCGTTCCGCATTGTGCCGGGCGTCACCTCAGGCATTGGCGGATTGGCCTATGCCGGGATCCCGGTGACCCATCGCGACATCAATTCCGCTGTGACCTTCATCACCGGCCACAATACCGATGGCAAGGTACCCGATGGGCTGGACTGGGACGCGATCGCCAAGGGATCGCCGGTCATCGTGCTGTATATGGCGCTGAAGCACCTCCATGAGATCGCAGCACGACTGGTCACCGGCGGCCGCAATCCAAGTGAACCGGTCGCGATCGTTGCCAGGGCGACGACAAAGGACCAGCAGGTCATTGAAACGACACTCGGCACCTGTGTTGCCGATAGCGAGGCGATCGGCATCGAACCGCCGGCGATCGTCGCGATTGGCGGGGTCGTGCGCCTGCGGGCTGCACTCGACTGGCAGGGTGCGGCGGAGGGCAAGCAGCTCGACGCCGATCCGCTGCAGCGCCTGCTGATGACAGCGATCGGCGCATGACCGAGCCCGCTAACAGCCTGCCGCGCCTTGGCGCGCCTGCACCCGATTTCGAGGCGGAGACGACGCACGGAAAACTTCGCTTAAGCGACTTCCTCGGCTCCTATGTCGTGCTGTTCTCGCATCCGGCTGATTTCACGCCGGTTTGCACCACCGAGTTCCTCGCCTTCGCCAAGATCGCGCCGGACCTCCGGGCACGCGGCGTTGAGCTGCTTGGCCTTAGCATTGATTCGGTATTCGCCCATTTGGGTTGGATCCGCAACATCAAGGAAAGATTCGGCGTCGACATTCCCTTCCCGGTGGTCGCCGATTCCGGCCGTGCGGTCGCCAATCTCTATGGCATGGTCATGCCGGGCGAGAGTGCGACCGAAACCAGCCGTTGCGTTTTCATCATCGACGACAAGGGCATTCTGCGCGCGATGATTTATTACCCGCTGACCACCGGGCGAAACACCGACGAAATCCTGCGCCTGATCGACGCCCTGCAGGTGACCGACCAGCACAAGGCCGGAACACCCGCCAACTGGCAAAAAGGCGATGCCGTGATCCTGCCCGCCCCGCGGACCGCTGAGGATGCGGCAGAGCGCAGCGAACTGGCCGGCAAAGACGGTGTTGAGTATATCGATTGGTACTACGTGAAGAAAACTTTGTGACCGGCTGGATTAGATGGCCTGCATCAATCCAGACGGCACGCTGACCAGGATCGCGCGCGCCGTGCTGACCGCCCTTAATCCGCCGAAATCGGCTGAGCAAGTAGCCATCGCGTCAGGCGTTCCGCTCTACCGGGTTCGCGCAAGCTTAAGGGAAACAGCCGCAGCCGGTTTGGTTGCGCCGGTGGCGGGCGAACTGGTCGGGTTGACGGATAAGGGCATCGAAGTGCTTGAATTGAGTGGTGAGGATTGATGGCGTCGCGTCGCACCCGGGTTCTGATCGTCAGTATCGCCCTAATAGCCTCGCTCAGCGTTGGTTATGGCTTGAGCCGGCTGGTGATCTCCCAACCGGCGGACTCCGGAATCGTTCCGGCAATCGGCGGCAGTTTCCATCTGGTCGATGAAGACGGCAAGCGACGCAGCGACGCCGATTTTCGCGGCAAGCTGATGCTGGTCTATTTCGGCTACACTTATTGCCCCGATATCTGCCCGACCACGCTGCAGACGATGGGGCAAGCGCTGGATGAATTGGGCGACGGGGCTGATAAGGTGGCGCCGCTCTTCATCACGGTGGATCCCGATCGCGATACGCCAGATCACCTCAAGGGCTATACTGAACAGTTCAATCCGCGAATTCTGGGCTTGACCGGATCACCCCAGGAAATCGCAGACGCCGCGCGCGTCTATCGCGTCTATTACCGCAAATCCGGTAGCGGATTCGACTATCTGATGGACCATTCCTCGATCGTCTATCTGATGGACCGCAACGGCCATTACCTGACACATTTCACCGCTGACGCAAGCGCTGACGATATCGCCACCGCGATCGCCAAATATCTTTAGGCGATGACGCCCGGCCTCGTGATCGCCGCGACATCGTCAGGAAGCGGCAAGACCACGATTACATTGGGCCTGCTGCGGGCGCTGGCCAGACGAGGCGTCGCGGTTGCGGGCGCCAAGGTCGGCCCAGACTTCATCGATCCCTGCTTCCACCAAGCGGCTAGCTTCCGACCTGCCTATAATCTGGACGCCTGGGCGATGCGCCCCGGCACCTTGATGGAGATCGCCGAGCAAGCTGGCCTGGACGCGAGCCTGGTCGTGGCTGAGGGCGTGATGGGGCTGTTCGATGGCATCGGGGCAGCGGGTTTGGGCTCAACCGCTGATCTGGCGGCTGCGCTCGGCTGGCCGGTCATCCTGGTGCTTGACGCGCGGGGGGCCGCCGCGTCGCTCGGCGCAACGTTGCGCGGGTTCGCATATCACCGGCCCGATCTGCGCATTGCCGGCATAATCGCTAATCGGGTTGGCAGTACCAGTCATGCAGCGACTGTCGAGCAAGCCTGCCAGGCCGCCTGCCCCGAGATCCGATGGCTGGGCGCTATACCGCGCAACGCGACCCTGTCATTGCCGGAACGGCATCTGGGGTTGGTGCAGGCGCGCGAATATGCCGATCTCGAAGGGCGGATTGAGCGTTGTGCCGAACTGGTGGACGCTCATATCGATCTGGAGCTGTTGCAGGCGCTGGGCGATAGCGGCCCGATAAAAATGGCACCAACCAACCCGCCCCTGCCGCCGCTAGGGCAGCGCATTGCGCTGGCATCGGACGACGCGTTCAGCTTCGTGTATCCCGCATTGCTTCGGTCCTGGCGTCGCCAGGGGGCGGAAATTCTTCCCTTCTCTCCGCTGGCCGATCAGGGTCCAGGACCTGACGCCGACGCCGTCTATCTGCCGGGCGGATATCCTGAACTGCACGCCGGTCGTTTGGCACATAACCAAGGATTTCGTGCCGCAATGCACGATGCCGCCGGGCGAGGTGCGGTGATTTACGGCGAATGCGGCGGCTATATGACGCTCGGCCGCACGCTCACGGACGCCGCCGGCACGACACATGCCATGTTGGGACTGTTGCCGCTCGATACCTCATTCGCTGACCGCAAGCTGCATCTGGGATACCGCCGTGCTGTCACGCGGTCGGACAGCGCGCTCGGCGGCGCCGGCACCTGTCTGCGCGGACATGAATTTCACTATGCCAGCATCATCGACGAGGCGGCAGGGATGTCGCTCTTTGACAGTTTCGACGGTCAGTCGACGGCGCTTGGCCCCGTGGGCCTAATCCAGGCTAGTGTAAGCGGCTCCTTCCTGCATCTAATCGATCTCGAACCTTAGCAAAGGGAGGTCTCACAATTTTGGATCGTCCAGTCCCGCTTTTGAGCATTTGCATACCAAGCTATAATCGCTATGCGATGGTGCGCGAGTTGCTGGCCGTGCTCGACGGCCCGGATTTCCTGCCGTTCGCCTATGATGTCATCCTGGTTGACAACGCGTCCGAGGATTCGCGTTACGCCGAGTTCGCGTCCTATCGGCCGAACCATCACGGCTTCACCTATATCCGTCGCCCGAGCACTGTCGGGGCGTTTTCCAACATGACGGGCGCCCTCAGAACGGCGGCGGGGACTTTCTGCGTGTTTCTGGCCGATGACGACCGGCTAGCGGCCCCGTTCCTGGCGAGCTACGTCGCCGATATGGAGGCGATGCCGGATATCGTCGCCACATATGCGGTGTTCGATGAAATCGATATTTCTACGAATCAGGTCACCAGCCGGCGTCCGCGCTTTGAGCCGCAACTGGTGGACATCGATACGGTCGGCCCGATGATCAAGGCGTTTCGCGACGGCCTGTATCTGCCCGAAATCGGTATCTTCCGGACCGAGGCCCTGGTGCGGTCGCTATTGCCGCATACGGCGATTAATCCCTATGCTCTTCATTTCGAGCGGATCATCCGATTGGGCTATATCCGTTTCGCTGACGAACCGTTCTATCAATTCGTCAGCGGCTGTGATCTTGAACCGTATCCGCGCAAAACCAACAGCAAGTCGCCAACGCTTGCCATATTCGATGCATCCTATCGTGGCATCGCCATTATGCACTTGCGACTGGCTTTGCCGAGGGGTGGGGCGCCCCGGCAATTGGCGGGGCTCGAGCAGGACTATTTCATGTTTACCATGCAGGCGCTGGATTCCGCGATCGGCAGCGGCCATGCCTTGGAAGCCTGTGAATTGGCGCTTCTGGGCGATGGCCTGTTCCGACAATACTCACCCGGCAGTTCATTCTCCGAACTCGTCAATATGAGCGACACGGTAACGCTCGCCTGTTATGAGGCGGTTGCCTTGCTGTCCGGCGATATGCCCAATATCAACCGCCTGGCGCTGTGCCGGCTAACGCCTGCACAAATCGACAATTTCGTCGGGATGGCAAGTCGCATCGAGGCATCAAAATCGCTGCCGGTCGACATACTCGAATTCGATGCAATCGAGGAGGACGCAAGCCGCATCATCCTGACCGATACCGAGGCGAGCCGGGCCGAACTCATCGCTCAGGGACGGGTGAGACCCGGACTTGCCTTCAGCATCGAAGGACTGCAAGCGATATTGCAGCCCTGAACGATGCTGCTACTCCGGAAGGGTATCCCCCTTCGTCTCCAGCGCGAACGGAATGATCAGCAAGCCGACCAGGAAGGCGATTGCGGTCAGCGCCACCGCGTTGCCCAGATTCTGCATATAGGCCACCAGAGCCGCCAAACCGAAATTCACGGCGGCCCCGATGAACCGGCCGATCGAGGTTGCGAAGGCAAAGGCGGTTGCCCGGACATTGGTCTCGTACTGCTCCGGCAGCCACAGGCTGAACAACGCGAAATTACCGCCCGAAAAGCCCAGGAAGAACAAGACGATAAAGAAGGGCGTCAACCCGTCCGTCGTGTTGAAAGCCCACTTGAACGCAATGGTGATGCTGATCGCCATACCACAGAAATAAAGCGCCAGCGCGCGTTTGCGCCCCAGTCTTTCGGCAACCATCGGGGCTGCAATACAGCCCAGAATCGTACCGATCGACAGAATGGCGGTGCCGAGCGAGACCAGTTTCGGCAGCATCGGTTTTGCAACACCGGCCTTGTTGCCAAGCTGGACGATCGCCGTCGGCTCATAAACCGCCGCCGCCCAGAGCCCGATGATCGCCACGGTCAACAATAGACAGTTCACCAAGGTACGCTTGCGATACCGCGTGCCGAAGATTTCGCGCAACGGATGATGACGCTTCGCCTCCGTCGCTTTCTTTTCCCAACGCAGCGGCTCTTTGACTTTGAGCAAAGTCCAGATCGAAACGACGACTGGGAACAGGCCGCACGCGAACATCCAGCGCCAGCCGTAAGTCGCGCCGATGGTGAAATTCAAAGCGGCCGCCACGAAGAACCCGGCGTAATACCCTGTCTGGAGATAGCCCGCCCCCATCTTGCGGCGATCTTCCGGCCACGCCTCGGCAACATAGGTGCCGGCCATTGCCCATTCGCCGCCGATGCCGATACCGGCCAACAGGCGGAACAATCCCAATTGCCAGACGTCCTGCGACAGCGCCGCAGCGCCGGTGAAAACCGCGTACATGAAGATGGTCGCGGCCAGCGTTCTGGTCCGGCCAAAGCGGTCGGCGATTGGCCCCCAGATAAATGAACACCCCCAGCCAACGAGGAACAGCGCGAACAGCAATGAGCCGGTATAGGCAATATTCGCCGGTGTCACCTCGGTCCCGGATTTCGGCAGCAGCTCGGTCAAAGCCGGACTCAGCACCAACGCGTAGATCACCGAATCCATGCCATCGAGCATCCAGCCGGCCCAGGCCGCCCAAAATCCGATAATCTGCTGGCGATTCAATTTAGTGCGAGACGCACCGCCCGCTGCCGCTGAAGCGACCGTCATTCGACCCTCCCCAAAATCCGAGCCGTTGATCGGCCGGTCCCCTTTTCCATTCGTCGCCGGTTCAGTCGCCGCCGTCAATGGCGGATCGGCGGTCGCGCCCGAGCGACAGCAACTGCCCCATGCTGCGCGATGGTTTCGCAGGCCGCATCAGCTCGGCAACACCCGAGGAATGCGCGACCGCGCCATCGCGAACGAAGATTTCGTGATTGGCCTCGATCCGGTCGAGGTCATAGAGGTAATTGACCATCAGCCCAAAGCTTTCCTTGAGACCACGGGCGGCCAGATTTCCCAGAAAATTGATCCGCTCCAGCACCGCACCATTGCCCAGATGGAAGCGCGCGACCGGATCGCTTGGCCCTTTGCCATCCTGCGGGTCGGTCAGGTACTCGGCGCATAGCCGCATCAGAGGCGCCCTAACAGCGGATGCGAGGCCGATATCCTGATGCCAGTTCGGCCGGGAGGTCAGGGCCAGCAGCAAAGGCTCATGCTCGCCCTCACCGGCAAGCTCAGCTAGGGCTGAACGTTCCTCCGGTTTCAGCATCTCCCAGTCCGAATCCTTTGCCCGCTTCTCAAGCCAGCTGCGGAACCCCGGGACCGGCGACAAGGTCGAAAAGCGGCTGAGCTTCGGCAGCTCCTGCTTCAGATCCTCAACCACCTGCTTGATCAGGAAGTTACCGAAGGAGATGCCGCGCAAGCCGCGCTGACAATTGCTGATCGAATAGAAAATCGCGGTGTCTGCATTGGCTTCGCTGATCGTCGCCTCGCCGCGCGCAAGCAGCGGCTGGATGGCGCTGGCGATCCCCTGCACGAGGGCGACTTCGACGAAAATCAGCGGCTCGTCAGCCAGGGCTGGATGGAAGAAAGCAAAGCATCGGCGGTCGGGGGCAAGGCGCCGCCTCAGATCGTCCCAGCCTTGAATTTCGTGCACCGCCTCGTAATCGATCAGCTTCTCCAGCACCGCCGCCGGCGTATGCCAGTCGATCCGCTTCAGTTCAAGAAAGCCGCGATTGAACCAGGAGGCCAAGAGATGCCTCAAATCGGCATCAAGCGGCTTCAATGCCGGGTTCTGGCGGAGTTCGGACGCCAGATTGGCGCGCATCGCCACCAGTGTTGCGGTCCCGCGCGGCGCCATATTCATCCGGCGCAGCAATTCCTGACGCGGCGGCTCGGCCGCCTCGGCTATCAGCATGGCGGCGTCGGCGCTGGAATCGCGCAAATACGCCTCGGCCGCGTCCCGCAGATTGGCCGTGTTGGGAACGAATTCGCGGGCGAGATAGAGGTGGAAGCTGTTACGGTCATCCTCGTCGAGCAGGTGATAGACCTCGACCAGTGCGCGTGCGAGCGCCGCACCCGACGCCTCGCCCCGTTCCGATAACAACGCGCGGCTTAGCTGATGGGCCTGTTCGAGCGGTGGCTCATCGGTTGGAATCCGCACCCAGTTGCGGCCCCGATCAGCGATCGAGGACAGCAATCTATCGAACCAGCCACGGCCTCGCATCAGCACTCTCCCGTTTGCAGCGACGCCCGCTGCAATGGCGACCGGACATACAGACTGTTGATTGCATCCTGGAAAATCAAGCGGTAACCGGCGTCCCGGATCTTATCGGACCGCAAGGCGGCCGTCCCGACGCTTATGCCGGGACAGGTAAATTCTGCGACTGTCGTC
>CAIZEE010000276.1 GCA_903931835.1 uncultured Elstera sp. | reverse complement strand
TCACCGTGGTCATGCCCGTGATGGTCGTCATGCCTACGGTCGTGATGATGATCATGGTCGTGGTCATGATGACGATGCGTATCGGCTCCGCTCATCGCTCGTCTCCTTGCCTCAACGCCAAAGAATATAGCCAAAACACTGGAGTAGCGAGCATACAACAGCACTCATCATGACTGGCGATTCCAAATAATTTGATATAGCATCTTATAGCTAGGGGTGCTGTTGTCGATGTGGCAAGAGCCGGCCATGCCTAGACTTCGGAAATTGGGAACGTGAGTCGGGGATTGGCCCAATACTTTCGAATGAGAAATCTTCATGAGCGCACTTAATTCAAAAGCCGTCCTGGACCGCGAAGCAAAGCTGAAAGACGAGCTTCGCCGGTGTGAAGGGCTGCTGGTCGTACTGGAGAAATTATCCTCCGCCAATCAGACATCGATGATTTCGCAACGTTATGAAAGCTACGCCAGTTTTGTCGCCAAGACCGGGCTTGACCAGGCCCTGAAGGAAGATTTCATCACCAAGGCGAAGGCGTTTGCCTTCAGCTCGCATCGCGCCAAGCTGAACGAGCTGCTGGAAAAGGCGCATGACGCCGCCCGCGCCCGCGATCAAATGAAGAAGCTGACCATGCTGAAGCTGGCCGAGGCCTGCTTGGATGCGACGCGAAAGCTGACCGATAACGGCGAGTTTCTGGAAGAGGTTGAAAAGCGTATCGAGCTTGCCCGCCAGACCACCCATGCCGGTGTTTCGGAACGCGCGAAGAACCAGTTTGTCGCCGACGGCCGCGATTCGAAGGCGGTGGCGCATGAGCGCCGGCGCTTCGTGCGCTATGCCACGCCGGCCGTCACCGTGCGCTTCGCCAAGGAGGGACAGGGCTATCCGACGCGCGATTATTCCCTGGTCGGCATGCGCCTGCCCAACAGCCCGCCCGGCCTGCAGCCTGATCAGAAGGTCGGGATTTGGGTCACCATCGAGCAACCCAACCCGACGCCGACCTACCAGGGTTCGGCCAAGGTCGCATGGGCGATGGAGGGCGGCGGTGAGCTTGGCCTTGAGTTTGCCAGCGCCGATGGACCGATCATGTATTTTGTGAAACAGGCCGGGCTGGACTTGCGCTCGGTCGAACCTGTTTAGCAAGGCCTCGCCTCTTTAAGGAAAAGAGGGAGGAGAATTGCGGGGAAGCAATTCCCCTCCTGGAGTTTATGACCTGAAAGCATTGGGGGACCTACAGGTCACTCAGTAATACGGGTGAGAGTCCTATTCCATGCGCCGAGCGGTGATTTGGCTCTTGTTAGCAGGCCGCATCCTACTACCTATAGCGTATTATTCCGCTGCTCCGCGTTAACCAACACTTGCTGTAGTTGAATCTTGCGGTTATGGTGCCCGCCAGCGAAGTAACAGCGCCGAAAGGGATATCATGCGCCGCTTTTTTCTGACCGTCAGTGCTGCGGCAATCGCCATGCTGGCCTTTGCCCCGGTTGTTGAGGCTGCACCCGCTCACGCAAAGCCGGCCCATCACAAAACCGAAGTCCACCACGCAGCCGCCAAGAAGAAGGCATCGGCCAAGAAGGGCGCCAAGTCGTCGAAGAAGACGCACAAGGCTGAAGCCTCGCCCCGCGCCGCCGGCTAATCAGCGACCGCTAGACCGCCAGCCGATACCCGCCGGGTTCGGTGATCAGGCGGAGCTGACGCGCCTCGATCTTGCGGCGCAGGCGGTAGACATGGGTTTCCAGCGTATGGGTGGTGAGCCCGGGCTGGTAGCCCCAGACATCGGTCAATAGCTGGTCGCGCGGCACGACAGCGCCCTCGGCACGGGCCAGGCATTCCAGCATAAGCGCCTCTTTCTCGGTCAGGCGGATCGGCTCGGTCGGGTGATCGACCGTAGCGCCATCCGACCAGACGAGCCGCTTTTCGCGCATCTGCAGGGCATAGGGACCGATCCGCCAGACGCCCGGCGAGGCGAGGCCGCGATCGATCGCGTCGAACAGGCTGGACAGCCGGAACGGCCGCTCCAGCGTTGCCGTGGCGTCGGCGATGCTGTCAGCGCCCGAAGCGGCAAGCGCGATGATCGGCAAGGCCGGCTGGGCCCGGCGCAACCCGGCAAGCAAGGCGCCGCCGCCGCCCTCGACGGCGATCAGGACTAGATCGGCAGGCTCAACGGTGAGCGGGCCGAGATCGGCCGCGTCGGTGACCCGGTACCGGCCGGTATTGCGCAGCTGATCGGCAAGACCGGCGCGCACGCCACGATCGGCGTCGACCAGCAGAATGGCCGGCAGAGTTGTCATCGCTCAGCCCTACCCGGCAGGATTGACCGGGCTCGGCCCAGGGTCAAAGCGGCAAGTTTTGCCCGCCTCTGCGCCGTCGCCGCCAAAAGCTTGAACGATTCCAATCCCCCGCATCCCCGGCATGGACCTTGCATCTTCAGAGGGGAACGCGGGATGGCCATGATCGATTCAGTGGATAGCGGAGTTGCAGCGGTAAATGACGCCGGCAGTCGTGCAAACGATGCCGATACCGTCAAGATATCCGCAAAACACGACGTTACCTTTTTTATCCACGGCGACACTCCCGATTTCTCCGACGTGCTGGACGCGATCAACCCGCTGCAGCAAATCCCCATCATTGGTACGATTTATCGCGAGATAACGGGTGAGGAAATTTCACCGGCCTCGCGGATTGCTGGCGGCGCCCTCTATGGCGGCCCGATCGGGGCGGCGCTGGGCGCCATCACCTCGGCCATTGAATACGCGATTGGCGAGGATCCGGGTAAGGCCGCGATCGCCTGGGTGACCGGCGATGACGGCAAGCATTCGACCACCTCGATGCTTGCCGCGTCCGATCCGGTAGAGATGCCGGCCGGCGAAGCAGCCCCGATCATCGCCGTCGAGATCGAACGCCCGCAACTCGCCAGCGCCAGTATCGGCGGCACCACCGCCCCCGTACAATCCGTCCAGGTTACGTCGCTCGGCTCGACAACGGGTGCTCCTGCACCCCAGGGAAAGCCAGCGGCGGGCACCCAGCTCGCCTCGGCCACGATGATCCCGCCAGCGCGGCTGCGCAACCGGACGGGCGCTTTCCAGGCTCCGGTCATGGTCGCCAGCGCCACCCCGACCGCCAAGCTCGCTTCCCCGGTTCTGGCCCAGGCGCAGCCGACGCTGGCGGCGACTCAGGTGGCACAGGCGCCAGCGAGCCCGGCACAGACGAACCAACCGCAAGCAGCCGCCAAGCCGGCTGGCCGCGCCATGACGATAGCGGAGGCCGCCGCCGCCGATCAGGGCGGGCATTTCAATGGATTTGGCGCTGCCGCCCCTGGCACGTTTGGCGGATTCGCCTCGAGTGCCGTGCCGCAAAGCGCCGCCCCCGTCCAACTGCAGGGCCAGCCAGCGCTGAACGGTTATGCCGCGCACAGCATCCCGGCACCGACTGCGGCCGAAACCAATCGCGCCGCCGCAGCACTCAGCCAGGTCAGCGCCACCGGGATTTCCCGCACCGGCCTGCCGACCGCGGGCGCTGTGACCCCGGCGATGGTGATGGTCGAGGCGAAGAACGCGGCAGAGGCGCAAGACAGCGCCGCCCAGCAATTCGTCAACCCCGCCGCCGTCGCATCGGGCAACACCACCTTGCGTGCGCCGCGCATCAACAACACCACGCCGAAAATGCCGGTCGCCCAGACGATGCTGCCGGCCAATCACACCGCCGTCGACCTGCCGGCGATGCGGAAGCCGGTGAAGGCCGAGGTGCCGACGGTTGGCGCTGCGGCTGGCGGCGGAGCGTCGGGCGGCGGCGCGTCTACGGGCGGGTTCTACAGCAACGGCGCGCCGGGAGCGGCAGCCGCCCCGATCGGCCCCGTCGCCACACAATCGGCAGCCTCGCAATCCACCGCAGCGGCCGAAGAATCGGTTGTGGTCGCACCGGCAACGCCGCCGGCCAATCTGCAGGAACAGATGCAAAAGGCGCTCGACAAATACGACGCGCTGGTGAAAAGCCGCAACGGCGCGGGCGTTAACGCCTCTTACTAAGTCTTAAGCCGCTGGCCGAAAATGGCGGTGCCGACCCGGACATGGGTCGCGCCGAAGCGGATCGCCGTCTCGAAATCCCCGCTCATCCCCATGCTGAGCTGTGTCAGCCCATTGCGCTTCGCCATCTCTGCCAGCAGGGAAAAATGCAGCGAGGGCGGCTCGTCGACCGGCGGCACGCACATGAGCCCGATCACGCTGAGGCCATGAACGGTGCGCACCCGGTCGATAAATGCGTCGGCGTCGGCCGGCAGAATGCCGGCCTTCTGCGGTTCCTCCCCGGTATTCACCTGGATCAGGCAATCGGGGAATTGCCGCCCGGCCTCGGTCGCCGCGAGCTTGAGTTTCGCGAGTTCGACCGCGAGCGACTCGCGATCGACGCTTTCGATCACATCGAACAAGGCCGCCGCCGGCTTTGCTTTATTGCTTTGCAGCGGCCCGATCAGGCGCAGGTTCAGGCTGGGGTGCTCGGCCCGCAGCGCCGGCCATTTCCCCTCCGCCTCCTGCACCCGGTTCTCACCGAACACGCGCTGGCCCGCCACAATCGCCTCGATCAGCGCTGCCTCATCCTGCTGCTTGGACGCCGCGACCAGCGTGACATCGGCCGGATTGCGGCCAGCGGCAATCGCTGCTTCAGCAATCTTGCCGCGCACGATGCCAAGCGCCTGGGTGATCGAGAGGGGGGTGTCGGGCGAATCCATGGGGCGGATATCTACCCTTTTTGTTTGCGCCGGGCTAGAGAGCGATCGTTTCAGGTTTCTTCAGCCTGAAACGTGAATCGCCCTCTAATCATATCGTTAGTGTCTGATTCACGGTTCAATGTGAACCGATCAAACCCTAGGCCGCTTGCGGCAACCCTGCCCGGCCCCTTATCCTCAACACCATGAAGAAGCTGCTGTTCGTCACATCGGCGCTGCTTGCGATCTGGTCCGGGGGCCAGGCAAGCGCCCAGGAAGTTTCGACCAAGGCGCCGTTTCAGGTGACGCTGGATGGCTGGGGTGCGGCCTATGCCGGGATTCTCCCGGCGCAAGAGGCCGCGCCCAACACCAAATCCTATGCGATCAAGGATGACATCCATCTATTGATCGATGCGCATTCAAGGGCCGATAACGGGCTGTTCTATGGCGTCTTCGTGCGCACCGAAAGCGTCACCAGGGGCGATGGTGCGGTTAATACCGAGCGCGCGAATATCTATTTCCAAGGCGATTGGGGCCGCATCGAGGCCGGCGATAACGAGCCGCCAGCCTATCAGATGCTGCATGACACGATCATCGCGAATGATTACGCACAGGTTGCGGGCGACAGTCCCGGCCTGAATAACGGCAACAGCCTGACCGGCCCGTTCCAGGCGCAATTCGTAGGCGGTGCACCCGATGCAGGCGTGACCAACGGCAGTCTGCAGCAAACCGGGCTGTCGCTCGGCATCACAAATCTCGGCTATTACGGCGATCTGCCGATCTGGACCTCGAACGCGGCCAAGGTCAATTACAAGACGCCGGCGGTCGAGGGCATCCAGATCGGCGTCTCCTACGCGCCTGATGGGCGCAATCACGGCGGCGCGACGGTCAATACCAATGACAGCGCCAATGCCGTCGCGGCCGGCCAGCTGACCCTGCCGGCAAACGGGCGATCGACGCCGTCGCTTGCCAATTACACCGATATCGTCGAATCGGCAGTCACCTATAAGAACAGCTTTGAGATCGGTATGGCGGAGCCGCTGGGCGTGCTGGGCGGCATCGCGGTGACCTATGGCCGCGCCCTTGGATCAGGCGGCGGGGGCGTCGGACTGACCAATATCTCCTCGCTCTATCTCGGCATTCGCGGCTCTTATGGCGGGCTGAAACTCGGCCTGGGATACACCAACGACTTTCATTCGCGCGAATATCGCGGCGGGCCGTATCAGAGCGACCAGGATGGCTTCGCCTTTGGCGGCGATTATCAGATCGGGCCCTGGGTGATCGGCGGCTACTACCAGAATGCGCGCAACCACCCTGATACCTATATCATCGGCTCGAACACGCTGGTTGATGAGGAAATCGACCTGACTTATTTGCTCGCCCCGGGGCTGCAGCTCATCAGTTCAGCGTATAATTTCGACTACCATGACGATGGCGCCTTGCTGGGGCCGCTGGTCGTGCATCGTGACGGCCAGATCTATCTGCTAGGTTCGGCGGTCACCTTCTGAAAAGCCGCTGTTATCCTTGCGAATAGCCGCCGACTGCGCTACCTGTATCGACCGTTTCCCTTACCCTATCGAGCAGATCACACATGAACGTCGCGATGAAACTCACCATGGCAGGGGCGCTGGCCCTGTCGATCGCGGCCTGTGCCGGCTCCGAACATACCTATCCCGACAAGGACAAGCAGTCCGCCGTCTCCAGCGGCAAGATCACGGGTGAGGGCGGCGTAACGCTCTATGGCGATAATGGCCGCGCCAGCACACCTGGTGCCGTCGCCGGTATCGGCGTCAACGGCTATCTGTGGCGCGCCTCGCTCGACTCGATCTCGTTCATGCCGCTTGCCTCGGCCG
Organism: uncultured Elstera sp.; assembly: GCA_903931835.1. Classification (GTDB taxonomy): domain Bacteria; phylum Pseudomonadota; class Alphaproteobacteria; order Elsterales; family Elsteraceae; genus CAIZEE01. Next base: position 242 of record CAIZEE010000276.1, on the reverse strand, counting down.
ATCCGTTCGGCGGCGTCATCATCACCGATTGGTATGCCAGCCCGGAGACGCCGAATGAGCGTTTCAAGGTGACGATCTATGTGCTGGACCGCCAGCTCCGCTCCGATGCCATAAAGGTCGCCGTGTTCCGCCAGAGCCGCGACTATAACGGAGTGTGGATCGACTCGGCCGTCGACCCGAAGACCGCCGGCGACCTGGAAAACGGCATTCTGACCCGCGCGCGCCAGCTTCGTCTCGACACG
>CAIZEE010000275.1 GCA_903931835.1 uncultured Elstera sp. | reverse complement strand
CTCGCCTGATAACGCATTTCACTCTTGCGGTCTCGATCGATCCGGGCGGCGCCCTTTTTACCTCAATCGGCGCGAGGTGACCCTCGAAACGACCAGCCTTGGTTACCTGCTCCTATGTATTGGATGGCCAATCGCGCTGCGCGTCTCGGCGGACCGATCAAGGGAATGAAAATTAGTCGGCCCATCATGTCGGTGACATCCCAAAACGGAAATTTATCCATTATTGTTGCGGAGTTCGAAGCGAACCCAATGCGAATTGTGCACTACTTGAATCACACGTGTCGTGGAAACGGGCATGTCTCCGTCGCGGTCGATCTTGCGTGCGAGCAGGTCCGAAACGGCCATGACGTGTACATCGTCTGCGGTTTCGGCGATTTCGATGAGTTGCTTGCTGCAAACGGCGTCAAGGTCGTCACGCTGGGTGAAACGACCGGCCGGTTCCGGATGCTGGAAATGACGCGGCGGCTGCTGCCGGTATTGCGGAAACTTCGGCCCGATGTGGTTAATGCGCATATGGTCTACGCCGCACTTTCCGCCTGGATTGTAAGGCCCTTGATCGGATTCCGGCTGGTCACGACTGTGCACAACTCGTTCGATCCCCAGGCATCGCTGCTGCGGGTCGGCGACAAGGTCATCGTCGTCAGCGATGCCGTGGGCATGGAGATGCAGCGCAGGGGTATCCCGCCTGTGAAGTTGCGCACGGTGACCAACGGGACAATCGGCGGTGTGCTCCGTCCGCCTTACTGCGGAGCGCCCGAGCATCTCGAACACCCTGCCGTCGTCACCGTCGGCGGGCTCCACTCGCGCAAAGGCGTCGCCTATCTCATTGACGCCTTTGACATCGCCAGGCAAACGGTACCCGGCGCGCATCTCTACCTCGTCGGCGGCGGCCCTGAGCAGCCCGACTTCGAAGCGCGCGCGCGCGCGACGTCCAGTGCCGATCATATCCATTTCCTTGGCTGGCGTGAGGACCCGCGCGACGTGTTGGCCAGCGCCGACCTGTTCGTACTTGCCTCGCTGCGCGATCCCTGCCCGCTGGTGATCTTCGAGGCGCGGGAGATGGGCAACCCGATCATTGCCAGCGCCGTGGACGGAATACCGGCTGCACTCGCCGAAGGCCGCCGCGGCGTGCTGGTCCCGCCAGCGGACGCCCAGGCTCTCGCAAGGGAAATTGTCCGTGTGCTCACTGATTCAGAATTGCGCGCTCAGCTTTCCGACGCGGCGCAGGAGAGCCTGGAAGACATTACCGTGCGTCGGGTCTCGTCAGAAACAATTGGCGTGTATACCGAAGCGCTGCAGCTGAAAGGCGTTCGCTCCCCATCAGCGCGATTGTCAAGGCCATGATGTCCACCGGAACCATCTTAAACCGGTTCACTTTTTCTCTCCGATCAGCTTCGGTATGGATCGGCGCATTGTTGGTGGAGGAGTGCAGATGATCAGCCTTGGAGCGAATCCACCGCGCATTATTTCGTGCGATATTTTCGACACTGTGCTCCAGCGGAATGCGGTCTCGGAGGCAAACCGGGTTGTGCTGATCGCCCGGTGCGCGGCCGAAATGCTGGCAAAGGAGCGTGGCCTCACGGTCGAAGTTGACGCCTTGCGGCGCGCGCGAATCGATGTCCAGCGCTACGCCTATCGGGCAGTCGACTTGCTGCATCCAACGGGGGAAGTGAAATTTTCAAGTATGATGGCAACCATGGCAGCCTCGCTGGGGCTTGATCATTCCGCGGCGGAACTACTGGCGCGTGCCGAGATCGCGACTGAAGCGACACAGCTTTGCGCCAATCAAAGTTTGATCGCGTGGCTGACGAAGCGCGCGGCTGAGGGTATCCGGATCATCGCCATCAGCGATACCTGGCACGACAGCGCTACGATCGGCGATCTCCTGCGTGCATTAGCGCCGGATCATCCTGTTGCGAAGGTCTACACCAGCGCTGATCTCGGGGCGACCAAGCGCAGTGCGGCGATATTTCCAGCGATCTTGGCTCAAGAGGGGGTCGCGGCAGGCGATATCGTGCATATTGGCGACGACGTGACCGCCGATGTCACAATGCCGCGGAGTGCGGGGTTGCGAGCCCATCGCATAGATCGGCCAACGCTGGCGATCATCGGCCGTCGTATTGATGGTGCGCGGGCGCGGATGCGCGAGCGGATGCCCTTCCAGTGAACAGATTGGCGCCATGCGACATGCGTTTTCCGTCAAGCGACCGCAGCGAATGTGCGCAAGGCGACGGCGAGCGCTTCGGCCGCACCGTTCTGGGGCCGATTTTCGCAGAGTTTGCACACCGGTTGTGGCTGTTCCAGCGGTTTGTGCCAGCACAGGACGACACTTGCCTGCTATTCTGCGCACGCGGCGGCCTGCGTCTCAGGCTGATTTACGAGACGTTTCTGGCGAGTACGGGACTGGAGCCGCCAGTACCCTACGCTGACTTGATGATCTCGCGCCTGGTCGCGGCACGCACCTCGTTCGCGGCACCGGGCGCAGCACTCCTGGAAGAGCTGGGCCGCGAGTTCAAAGGCCAGACAACGAGGGAGGTGGTTTTCGCGCTGACCCAGCAGCCGACTCCTGCGCTTGACGATGCGTGGGACCAGCCTTTCGACGCAACAATTTTTGTCTCGTTACTTGCCCAAGAGCAGCCCGAAGTCGCCACGATCCGCGCCCGCATCGCGCAACTCGACGCAGCGTTTCGGCGTCATCTCGATACGGTTGCGGGCGGCAGGTCGACCATTCTCCTGTGCGATACCGGGCTATACGGCAGTACGGTGCGGCTTTTGCGTGACGGGGTGCCGACGTAGCGCTGGGCGGCACTGCAGTTCGCACGGTGCAACTACAAAGGATTCGCTACCCCGCATTTCGACATCACCGTGGGGCTGAGCGTCGAACGCGACGGCTATGCCCCCTGGAACGCGCGGACCGTGGTGCTTCGCTTCTGGCAACTGATCGAATCAGTGCTCGAGGCCGACCTCGAAAGCGTCAAGGTTTTCAGCGACGATCCCTTGCCGCGGTCCAACTTGGAGGTGCCGGGGTGGCAAGAACGGATCGGACCTGACCGGGCAGGGTTGTTCAGCGGGACAATGGCTTATCTGCAAGCGCTTTCGCCGGGCGATCTGCCTTTGGTCGGCACGTCCGCCGAGCGGAGCTGGCAAATGTTGCGGCGTGCCATCCTGTTTCCGAGCCAAGCGGATGTGGCGATGATGACTTTGTCTCCGCGCGGGCGAGATTTCGGACGTTCAGAGACGGCCGAGCAATTCCCCGAACATATGTCGATCAAGTCCAGCCTATGGCGCGAAGGGGCGCTCGTCCAGCGCCATCCGAGACTGGCCCATGGCGGATTGCTGCTGCTCGAAGCCACCCATGCCGCCCGGGGGCTGAGACGCTGGATGAACACGCGGTTTACTTAGCGAGAGTAAGCGGGAGAAATCGCTTAAATCTGCTCTTCCACCCGCACCGCCAGTGGTTGAGGCGGGACTAATATCGGACAGGGGTATCGATCGTAGCTAAGCTAGACTCGATGTTCGTTTTCAATTCGATTCGGCATGCCTGCTTCGGATCGAATGCGAAAACACCGCATCAAGGCAGCATGCAAGCTCCGCCTTGTTCATTTCGCATTCATCCCAGGCGACGCGCAAACCGCTCTTCGCAAATTCGGGTGATTTCGGCCTATTGCGGATAAGGCTATGCCAATGTCAGGACCAATACGCCGTCAAGCCTGCAGGATGCCCACCAGAGTGCGGGCGAGAGCCGGGCTGTTTGTTTCGTTGAGTAGCGTCAGGTGCGCGCCAGCGATGGTCTGCGTTTCCAACCGCGAAATTCGGCGCTGCCATTCGCGCCGGGCCAGAGCGCGATCATCCTTCGTTATATCATTTTCCTGTGTGGCCTGCAGCAGCACGACCCGGCCAGAGTTCGGCAGGCGGGGCATGAACCCTTTCCAGGCCTTGGGCCGCAAGACGCTAAATGAAAGGGTGGGCGCCTTGTCGCCCGCGCCAGTCTGCGCCCGCCGCCGG
>CAIZEE010000274.1 GCA_903931835.1 uncultured Elstera sp. | reverse complement strand
GCCTGGAGCCCGCAAACATTTCGGACGAATAGGGTAAGTTGAACATGTCTCGCGTTATCCAGAAGAAGGTGCTGGCGTCGTTACCGCTGGCAGTTTTGCTCGTCGCCAGTTTCGGCATTCAGACGGCGCAGAGCCAGTCGCTCTCCGACAGTCTGGCCGCAGCCTATCAGACCAATCCAACCTTGCTGGCCGAGCGCGCCAATCTCCGCTCGATCGACGAACATCTGCCCCAGGCGCTCTCGGCCTGGCGCCCAACTGTACAGATAACCTCGTCGATTGGCCGGACCTTGTACAGTGAAACACATACTGCCGACTTTCGTTCAACGCCGCTAAACAACGCGCTAACGATTACCCAGCCGCTGTTTGTCGGGGCCGCCAACTCCGCGATCGCGCGGTCCAAGGAAGAAATCCAGGCGGAACGCGCCCGGTTGTTCGACAGCGAGCAGACTGTGCTGCTGAATGTCGCGACGGCCTATTTCAACCTGTTACGCGATCAGGCGACGCTCGACCTGCAGGTGAAGAACGAACAAGTGTTGTCGACCCAGCTCGACGCAACGCGCGATCGGTTCCAGGTGGGCGAGGTCACACGCACCGACGTCAGCCAGGCTGAAGCAGCCTTGGCCGGCGCCGTCGCATCCCGTATTGGCGCGGAAGGCAATCTGGCGGTGTCGCGCGCAAGCTTCCTCCAGGTCGTCGGCATCCCGGCGGGTGTTGTGCGGCCAGTAGACGCGCCCGAAGCGCTGCTGCCGAAAACGGTAGACGAGGCGACGCAGACGGCGGCAACCGATAATCCGTCCGTTGTGGCCGCCCAGTTTGATGAGAATGCGGCGCGCAACCACGTTGGCGAGTTGATCGGCGGCCTGTTGCCGTCCGCCCAGCTGGTCGGCACCTACAGCTCAGTGCGGCAGTCGGCAGCTGCGGCCGGGTTTATTGGCTCCAGCGGCAATTTCACAATCGATACCACCTCGCTCGTCGCACAGTTGACTATTCCCTTGTACGAATCTGGATCGATCTATTCGCAGGTCCGTGCTGCAAAACAGCTGGCATCGAAGGCTCGCACGACGATCGATATCAATCGCCGACAGGCTATACAGAGCGCTCAGTCGGCCTATCAATCGCTGGTCAGCGCGCGCGCCCAGATCACCTCGCTGCGCGCGCAGATCGAGGCTAGCACTGTCGCGCTGGAAGGTGTCCGGCAGGAAGCCAATGTCGGGTCGCGTACCGTGCTCGATATCCTGAACGCTGAACAATTGCTCGTGAACAGCCAGGTGACCTTGGTTCAGTCGCAGCGCGACAGCTTGGTGGCGGCCTATACCTTGTTGGATGCGGTGGGTCGCCTGACCGCGAAGTCGCTCGGGCTCAACGTGCCGCTTTACGATTACGAGGCGTATTTCCGCGAGTACAAGAACGCTTGGTGGGGCACAGAAATCGACGACAGCGATCGGTGAGGCGGAAAGATGAATCGCCAATAGACACGGGTCATTGGCAATTCATTGCAACTAGCCTAGACTTATTTGTTTGTTGCGCGAGGGTAGTATGAACGACGCCAAGTCACCGCAAGAACCGTCGATGGAGGAGATACTCGCTTCTATCAGGCGGATCATCTCTGAGGATACCGACGCGCCCAAGGGCGGCGGGATGGAATCGGCGCCTGCGGCGATGGCGTTTGACGACGACGTGCTGGAGTTGACCGACCGTTTCGACGAGCCTCCACAGCCTGCCCATACGTCGAGCGCCAATATTTTCGACGACGAAGATGATTTCCCGGCGCAAGCGGCGCCGAAATTTAACCTGGATGAGCAGGATGACGACGGCTTCCTGTCGCATGCGGCCGCATCCGCGACGGCCGACGCCTTTGCATCACTGCAACATCAGGAGCCGGAACCGCCGGCTTATCATGAGCCCGATGAGGAAGAGACGGGCCCGGGATTGACCGTCGAGCGGCTGGTCCGCGAGACATTGAAGCCGATCCTGAAGGATTGGCTCGATCGCAATCTGCCGCCGATGGTGGAGCAGATT
>CAIZEE010000273.1 GCA_903931835.1 uncultured Elstera sp. | reverse complement strand
GAAAAAGTGCGGCGCCGGCGCGTGACGCTGCCCATCGTCCGGGTCGACGGCGAGGATGGCGCGCAGCCGGAATTGGCACTGGCATGAATACGCCGCCAGCACCGCCCTATTCCCTCGCCGCAACGCTCGCGGGCAAGCGCGGCTTGATCGTAGGCATCGCCAATGAGGCCAGCATCGCTGCGGGCTGCGCGCGGGCCTTTGTCTCGGCGGGTGCCGCGATCGCCGCGACCTATCTGAACGAAAAGTCACTGCCCTTTGTCCGAAGCGTCACCGATCCGCTGGGGTGCAAATTTCTGTTGCCCTGCGACGTGCGTATTCCGGGGCAGTTGGAGGCAGCGTTTGCGCGTATTGAAGCTGAATGGGGCCGGCTCGACTTCCTGCTTCATGCCATCGCCTTTGCGCCTAAGGACGATCTGCATGGTCGGGTCGTCGATTGCAGTGCGGCCGGCTTTGGGCTGGCCATGGACGTCTCTTGCCATTCCTTCCTCAGCATGGCGCATCTGGCTGAACCGCTGATGAAGAACGGTGGCTCTTTGCTCACCGTTACCTTCTATGGCTCCGAGCGGGTGGTTGAACATTACAATCTGATGGGACCGGTGAAAGCGGCTCTAGAGAGCGTCGTCCGCTATACCGCCGCAGAGCTTGGGCCAAAAGGCATCCGCGCGAACGCCATCTCGCCCGGCCCGATTCGCACACGCGCCGCCAGCGGAATCGACCGCTTCGATGAATTGATGGCGGCGGCGGCGGCAGAAGCGCCGGAACATCATCTCGTCGATATCGACGATGTCGGCGCGCTGGCCGCGTTTCTGGTCGGCGACGGCGCACGCCGCATCACCGGCACCATCATCCCCGTCGATGGCGGGCAGCATTTGATGGCGTGATCGATGACTAAGGTCGCATCGCCTGTAGCCGAGTATGTCTGTCCCATGCACGCGCAGATCGTGCGCACGGCACCAGGAGCCTGTCCGATCTGCGGCATGGCGCTTGAGCCGCGCACCGTCTCGGCTGATGAGGCACCCAATACTGAACTTGCCGATATGCGGCGACGGTTCTTCCTCTGTGTCGGCCCGGCTGCGATCGTGTTCCTCATCGGTATGTCCGAGCTTCTGCCGGGCATGCCACTACAACGACTGCTTGGTTCGCGAGCCCTTGAGTGGGCTGAGTTTGTCCTGGCAACACCGGTGGTGCTGTGGGGGGCATGGCCGTTCTTCGCGCGCGCCGCCGAGTCTGTCATCAATCGCAGCCTCAACATGTTCACGCTGTTCGCTTTAGGTATCGGCGTCGCCTATGGCTATAGCGTGGTCGCCCTGTTCGCCCCCGGCATCTTCCCGCCGACATTTCAGGACGAAGGCGGTGGTGTGGCGGTTTATTTCGAAGCCTCGGCCGTCATTGTCGCCCTGGTCCTGCTGGGTCAGGTTCTCGAACTCGGCGCGCGCGGCCAGACCAATGCCGCGATCCGCGCCCTGTTGCATCTGGCACCCAAAACTGCGCGGCGGATCCTGGACAATGGCGCTGAGGAAGATGTGCCGATCGACAGCGTGGTCATCGGCGATCGGCTGCGGGTTCGACCAGGCGAACGCGTGCCGATCGATGGAGTTGTTGTCGAGGGCGCCAGTTCGGTCGACGAATCAATGGTCACCGGCGAGTCGATGCCGGTGGAAAAGCAGCGTGGCGATCGGCTGATCGGCGCCACGGTCAACGGGACCGGTTCGATGATCATGGCGACCGAGCGCATCGGCGCCGGCACGCTTCTGGCGCAGATCGTGCGCATGGTCGGCGAGGCCCAACGCAGCCGGGCACCAATCCAGAAACTCGCCGATGTCGTGGCCGGGTATTTCGTTCCAGCCGTGATCCTGGCGGCCTTGCTGACCTTCGTCGTCTGGGCCGTCTTTGGACCCGACCCGCGCATGGCGCACGGCATCGTCAACGCCGTCGCCGTGTTGATCATCGCCTGTCCGTGCGCGCTCGGTCTCGCAACGCCAATGTCGATCATGGTGGCAACCGGCAAGGGTGCAGGCAGCGGCGTGCTGTTCAAGAATGCCGAAGCGATTGAACTGATGCGCAAGGTCGACACGCTGGTGGTCGACAAAACCGGAACCCTGACCGAGGGTAAGCCGAAAGTGGTCTCGATCGTTCCGGCAGAGGGTGCGGACGACGCGCTACTACGGCTCTCCGCCAGCTTAGAACAGGGCAGCGAGCATCCCTTGGCGGCGGCAATCGTGGGCGATGCCAAGGCGCGCGGTCTTCAACTCGCAACCGTATCCGATTTCGCGTCGCAACCCGGCAAGGGCGTTATCGGCACGATCGAGGGGTATCACGTCGGCCTGGGCAACAGGGCGATGCTCCAGGGCCTGGGCGTAGCATTAAACGACCTGGCCTCCCGTGCCGAGGCGATGGAAGCCGGCGGCGAGACGGTCATGTTTGTCGCGGTTGATGGCAAGATCGCCGGGCTGATCGGCGTCGCCGATCCGATCAAGGACACGACCGCCGATGCCTTGCGCGACCTTCGCGCCGAAGGCCTGAAAATTGTCATGCTGACCGGCGACAGCAAACTCACCGCTGCGACAGTGGCCAAGAAACTCGACATCGAGACCATCATTGCCGGAGCGTTGCCGTCAACGAAAGCGGAGTCTATCCGAGATCTGCAAGCCGCCGGACACATCGTCGCCATGGCGGGCGATGGCGTCAACGACGCCCCGGCCCTGGCGCTGGCCGATGTCGGCATAGCCATGGGAACGGGTGCCGATGTGGCGATGAAGAGCGCTGGCGTAACGCTCGTTAAGGGCGATCTGAAAGGCATAGTCCGCGCCCGACAGCTGAGCGCCGCCACCATGCGGAACATCAAACAAGGGCTGTTCTTCGCCTTCATCTACAACGCGCTCGGCGTGCCGATTGCAGCGGGCGTGCTCTACCCCGCCTTCGGCATTCTGCTGAGCCCGATGCTGGCAGCCGCAGCGATGAGCGCCAGTTCGCTGTCTGTCATCGGCAATGCGCTGCGGCTGCGCCGCCTGAAACTCTAGCGACGCGATAACAGAGAAAGAGGGCGAAAGCGGCATGTTCGGCTGGATCGAGATCAGCCTCCTAGTGAGCGCGGCCGCGCTTCTGGTGCTGCGTGCGCTGCCGTATTTTCAACCCTATCGCCCCTTGTTCGGGGGCGGCGGTGTACTGCTGTTAATAACCGCGCTATTTCCGCGACCCGATAACCCCGTTGGACAATATCTCTTCGGCGCGGATGGCGGCAGGTTGAGCCTGCCGAGCGAATTCTTTGGGATCGTGTGGTGGATTCTGGGCGCCTGGCTGCTGAAAAGCCTGTTTGATCTGGCGCTTTTGCGAACGTTCTTTCCGGATAACGATCAGCCTCATGCGCGCCGCCTGTTCGCCGATCTGGCGTCGGTGCTGATCTATGTTCTGGCTCTGGTCGGCATCGTCGGGACCGTCTTTAAGGAGCCGGTCTCGACGCTTTTGGCGACTTCCGGCGTTCTGGCCATCGTTCTCGGCCTAGCTCTCCAGAACACGCTGGGCGACGTCTTTGCCGGTCTGGCGATCAACATCGAACGCCCGTTTGGCGCCGGCGACTGGATCACCCTGGCCGATCAAGTTTCTGGCCAGGTGATGCAGGTGAATTGGCGAGCGACCCGTCTCAGAACCTGGTCGCACGACATGGTTGTCATCCCGAACAGCGTCATCTCGAAGGGTATCGTAACGAACCATAGCCGCCCGAAAGGTCCCCATCGCTGCATCATTCGGCTGAGCGTCGATCTGTCAGTCGCCCCCTCATGCGTGATCGAGGCATTGAAATCCGCCGCCCTCGGTAGCCCCAATATCGCCCACGGCACCATTCCACAGGCCTATGCGTGCGCGTTCTCCGACGCCCTCGTCGACTACGAGCTGGCATTTGCCATCGATAACTTTGCGCTGACCCCTGGCGCCAAATCGGAGATGCTGGGACGCATCGCAGACGCCTTTCGGATCAACGACATCGCAATTGGCGCGCCGGCGATGGACGTCAGAGTTATTCAGCCGAGCGATCCCGCCAATGCCACACTCGTGCCGATAACGCATGGGTAGTTTCCGATGCTGCCTGAACCCCAAAACACTCTCGAGCGTTCCGACACGCTGCCCAAGGCGAGCAGGATTGGCGACGTCGAATCCAACGAACAGAGGGTCTTTCAGATGAAAGCACATGTCTATACTGGGCCGGGCAAACATGACCTGCTCGAGCGTCCGAAGCCGACCATCGTGGACCCGACCGACGCCATCGTGAAGATCGTGATGACCACCATCTGCGGCACCGATCTGCATATCTTGAAGGGCGATGTTCCGACCTGCCAGCCCGGACGCATTTTAGGGCATGAGGGCATCGGCGTTATCGATCAGACGGGTACTGCGGTCACTGCGTTCAAGCCGG
>CAIZEE010000272.1 GCA_903931835.1 uncultured Elstera sp. | reverse complement strand
TCTCGTGTTTTAACGGTAGCGCACCTAGAATCGTGACATGGAAAATCGGCGTTTCTCCTAGTACCGCACGGCAAACCATATCGGCTGATAAACAGGCTATGGCTGCCGCAAAAAATTCCAATGACGCGCATCGTCTTTCAAATTCTTCAAGCATAAAGGTCAAGCCGGAAAGCGGAGCATTAAATGCGGCAGTGAGTCCCGCGCCCCCGCCAGCCGCTAACAATATCCTTGAATCTAGCTTGGATTTACCCTGCCAAAGCATTGCCACCCCTTGTCCAATGGCGCCGCCCATGTGTACGGTTGGACCTTCGCGTCCTAAAATCATGCCACCGGCATTTCCGAGCTGCATTGCACGGCAGTCGGCAAGATGCTGCTGGCCTCGCTCGACACCAATGCCCGGGAGCGGTTGCTCGACCATATCGAATTGGAGCGATTCACCGACCATACGATCGCCGATCCCAAGCTACTGCGCGAACAGTTGACCGATATCTCCCGCCGGAACTACGCCGTCGATGATGGCGAGTGGGAGGAGGGGTTGCGCTCGATCGCCGTCCCGTTGCGCAATGCCAAGGGTAAGGTCGTTGCCGCAATAGCATTATCGGCGCCGGCTTCTCGGCTGGGCGACGAGCAGTTGATCACAGCGCGCTCGGCATTGTCCGCGGCAGCTGAAAGGTTGGAACACGGCTTGTTCACTGGTAGCCGGGTGTTTCCGCAAAAGGCGCGACCGCGCGGCAGTTTCCCGCATTTAAAGCAGGTTGGCGATTTCATCTTCATCTCGGGCACCAGCGCGCGCCGGCCCGATGATACGTTCGAGGGCGTCAGCGTTTCGGCTGATGGCACGGCCGAAATCGATATTGCGGTTCAGACCCGGACGATCTTCAGCAATATCGGCGACATGCTGAGCGATGTCGGCGCCAATCTATCGGATCTGGTGGAAGTCCAGGCCTATCTGATCGACATGCGCGGCTACGACGAGTTCAATCGCGTCTATTCCGAGTTTTTCGACTATCAGGGACCGACCCGAACCACGGTTGGCGTCAGCCAACTGCCCCATCCGCATCAGGGGCTGATGGTTCGCGCCATCGCCCACGCGCCCCATGCCTCGTTCGGCGCCGGCGAGGGCTGACCGGCCCGGCTTACCGCCATCAGGAGTTAGTTGCCCGATGATCGATCAGCACATCACCGATCAGGTCGCATCCAGACTTGCGCGGGCCTATCAGACAGGTGTGGCGTGTCCGCCTGTTCGCGATATTGTGCCCAATACCGATACTGCCTATGCAATCCAGGCAAGCATGACCGAGGCCTGGCTGGCCAAAGGCCGTCGTCTGGTCGGCCGCAAGATCGGCCTGACCGCTGCGTCGGTGCAGCAGCAGCTCGGCATCAATCAGCCGGATTGCGGCGCCTTGTTTGCCGATATGGCGCATGGCGACGGTGACGAGGTGCCGATTGCCACGTTGCTGCAGCCGCGCGTGGCGGGCGCGATCGCGTTTTGTCTCAGCCGTGACCTCACGATGGAACAGCCGACCTTGGCGGATGTGATCGGCGCGGTCGACTATGCGGTCGCGTCTATTGAGATCGTCGATAGCCGGATCGCCGGATGGGACATCAGTATCGTCGACACGATCGCCGACAATGCTTCGTCTGGTCGCTTCGTCCTCGGTGCCGAACCAAAACGCCTGGGGACATTCGATCCCAGGCTCTGCGGTGCGGTGCTGGAGCGCAATGGGCAACCGGTTTCATTCGGTGCCGGTGCCGCCAGCCTCGGCAATCCTCTTGTCGCCGCTTTATGGCTGGCGAAGACGATGGCCGACGGCGGACAGCTCGGCGGACGGCCGCTCCGCGCCGGCGATATCGTGTTGTCGGGTGCCTTGGGGCCGATCGTGCCGGCGCGCGGCGGCGATGTGTTTGAATTGCGGATCAACGGTATCGGTTCGGTCCGCGTAACGTTCTCGACGGCTTCTGAATGCCTCCAATCATAACGATGGACTCGATGACGATAAGGCTCAACCAAGTGGCACACCGGCTTGACGATGCTGCCAGAACGGCGCAAGCGATACCGCAGCTCGATAGCGCGCTCAGCCTCGATGAAGCCTATGCCATTCAAACGCTCTCGATGGCCTGTCGGTATGAGCGCGGTGAGCGCCGGATCGGCATCAAAATGGGCTTCACCAGCCGCGCGAAGATGGCGCAGATGGGCATCTCTGAGATGATCTTCGGTCAGTTGACCGACGGCATGCTGATCGAAAACGGCGGCTCTGTTTCGCGCGCGTGTTTCGTCCATCCGCGTGCCGAGCCGGAGGTCGCGTTCCTGCTGAGGGCGCCGTTATCCGGTCGGATCGATGCGATGACGGCGATGGCGGCGGTTGACGGCGTTGCGCCGGCGATCGAACTGATCGATAGCCGCTACAAGGATTTCAAATTCTCGCTAACCGATGTTGTGGCCGATAACTCCTCGTCCTCCGGTCTCGTCATCGGGCCCTGGAGCAGAGCTGATTTTGATCTCAGCAATCTCGGGATGATCTTTGAGATTGATGGGCGGGTGAAACAAATCGGCTCGAGTGCGGCGATCCTCGGCCATCCGATCAATTCTCTCGTCGCTGCTGCGGGTCTTGTAGCAGAGCGCGGATTGCGGCTTGAGGCGGGCGATATTGTTATGGCCGGCGGGGCGACGGCCGCCGAGGCGCTTTCGCCCGGTCAGTTGGTGCGGCTGACCGTCCAGGATTTGGGGATCGCTTCATTTTCGCTAGTCGCGTGAGCGCTCGCGCCCTCGGATCTGCCGCCATGGCGGATAGGCCACGTCCGAGCTCATAGCCTCAAGGCCCCACGTTCAAATCCTGCCCCCGCAACCAGCGTTACCTGCACCCTCGATCTCAAACCGGATCGGGGGTGCTTTGATTAAGGGATGCCGAGTGACAATAGCGCCGCTCGATCACCTTCCAGCTCGATTGCAAGTTTACCATCTTCCGGTCATGGATCCAGGTCCGCTCGCTCAGCCGAATGCGCGCTACCGTTCCCGATCAGCGTGAAAGCCGCCCAATAGTAGGGGTG
>CAIZEE010000271.1 GCA_903931835.1 uncultured Elstera sp. | reverse complement strand
CGATTGCCCCCTTTGTCCCCGTCTCGCCGCGTTCCGGACCGATACGCGCGGCCTCTATCCATCCTGGCATAACGCGCCGGTCCCGGCCTTCGGATCGCTCGATGCGGCGTTCCTGATTGTCGGGCTGGCACCGGGGCTGCGCGGTGCCAATCGAACCGGGCGGCCGTTTACCGGTGATTATGCCGGCGATACGCTTTACGCTGCGCTGAAGAAATATGGATTTGCCACCGGCACCTATGCGCAATCGCCCGATGACGGCCTGAGACTGATCGATTGCCGGATCACCAATGCGGCGCGCTGCGTCCCGCCGCAGAACAAGCCGCTGCCCGAGGAGCTCAATCAGTGCCGGCCCTTCCTCAAATCCGAATTGGCTGCGATGCACAACTGGCGCGTCATTCTCACCCTCGGCCATATCGGCCACCAGGCGGTAGTGAAGACGTTGGGATTAAGACAGCGCGACCTGCCTTTCGGCCATGGACGACAGCATGATCTCGGAAGCGGCCGCCGCTTGATCGATAGCTATCATTGCTCCCGCTACAACACGAATACCGGCGTGCTGACGGTGGCGATGTTCGAGGATGTGATTGCGGCTTGCCGGGCGGCCGTCGACGCAGGCTGAGCCTTACTCGTCCCGCCGCATCACCCGTGCTTTGTCGCGCGCCCAATCGCGTTCCTTCTCCGATGCCCGCTTATCGGCCTTGCGCTTGCCCTTGGCGAGGCCGAGTTCGACCTTGGCGATGCCGCGTTCGTTGAAATAGACGGCGAGCGGCACGATCGTGATGCCTTCGCGCTTGATCGAGCCGAGTAATTTATCACGCTGGCGGCGATGCAGCAGCAGCTTGCGCGGCCGGCGCTCTTCATGATTCTCGCGATTGGCGGCCTTATAGGTCGGGATGAAGGCGTTGATCAGGAACAGCTCGCCCTGCACTGACCCCGCATAGGATTCAGCGATGCTGGCGCTGGCCGAGCGCAGCGACTTCACCTCCGAGCCCACCAGAATGATGCCGGCCTCCACCGTATCCTCGATGAAGTAATCGTGGCGGGCCTTGCGGTTCTGGGCGACGAATTTATCGGTTGGGCGCGCCATGGCACCCTCACTTTCTGGTTAGAGCAGACCGGCTTCGGTCAGCACGCGGCGGACGCGCGCCTGCGTCGCCTCGGAAACCGGCACCATCGGCAGACGCGCCTCAGCACTGCACAGACCCATCAGCGAGGCCGCGTATTTGACCGGGCCGGGGCTAGTCTCAGCGAACATTGCATCATGGACGGGCAGCAGCCGCTCATTGATCGCCTGAGCGGTTTTGAGATCGCCGGCGCGCCACGCCTTGTGCATGTCGGAGACGAGGCCGGGGGCGATATTGCTGGTGACCGAGATACAGCCGACCCCGCCCTGGACGAGGAAGGGCAGCGCCGTCGCATCCTCACCCGATAGCTGGATGAAGTCCGGGCCGGTCGCGACACGCTGGCGCAAGGGCCGCGCCAGATCGGCGGTCGAATCCTTGACGCCGACAATGCGCGGCAATTGTGCCAAGCGCGCCATCGTATCGACACTCATATCGACCACCGAGCGCGGCGGGATGTTGTAGATGATGATCGGAATGTCGCTGGCGTCGTGGATCGCCCTGTAATGCTGGTACAGGCCTTCCTGGGTGGGCTTATTGTAATAGGGCGTCACGCACAGCACGGCGTCGGCGCCAACCGATTGCGCATGCTGGGCAAAGCCGATCGCCTCGGCAGTCGAGTTGGAGCCGGCACCGGCGATCACCGGGATTTTGCCGCGTGCCACCTCGACGCAAAGGGCGACGACATGACGGTGCTCGTCATGGCTGAGCGTGGGCGACTCGCCAGTCGTGCCGACGGGCACCAGCGCGTTGGTGCCGTGTTCGATCTGCCGGGCGCACAGCGCCTGAAACGCGTCGTCATCGACCGCATTGTTCCGGAACGGCGTAATTAGCGCCGTCATCGATCCGAACAGGCGGGACGTCACCGCACTCATAGCACTCTCCAAGGGGGATTAATTGTTGAGGCGGACGATACTCCCCAAGCGCGAAGACGTGCAAGGTGAGTGTGACAAGGCTCACTTTCTGCCGTCACGCTTTCCTGATATCGAAGGCGTGATCACACTGAAGCTGAGGTTTACTGTGCGCATCTCTCATTTGGCGATCTGCGTCCTGCTGCAGATGGCGTTGCTGACCCCCTCTGCCAAGGCAGCCGAGCTTCTGGTTTTCGCTGCCGCCAGCATGAAGAACGCGCTGGATGAAGCGGACGCTGCCTACAAAGCCGCCGGCGGCTCGGCCGTCACGGCCTCATACGCATCCAGTTCAGTGCTGGCAAAGCAGATCGAGCAGGCAGCCCCGGCTGATATCTTCATCTCGGCCGATAGCGATTGGATGGACTACGTCGCGACCAGGAAGCTGATCAAGGCGGATAGTCGGGCCAATCTGGTTGCCAACCGGCTCGTCCTGATCGCACCCACAGCGAGCGACGCTAAGATCGAGATTGCACCGAACTTCCCGCTGGCGGCCGCACTTGGCGAGGGCAAGTTGTCGATGGGCGATCCGGGCTCGGTGCCGGCCGGGCTGTATGGCAAGGCGGCACTGACCAAGCTCGGCGTGTGGGAGCAAGTGCGCAGACACGTGATCGGGGCAGAGAATGTGCGCGCGGCACTCGCCTTCGTCTCACGCGGCGAGGCGCCGTTCGGCATCGTCTATGAGACCGATGCCAAGATCGATCCCGGCGTGAAGGTCATCGGTGTGTTTCCCGAGGATAGTCACGACCCAATCGTCTATCCGGTCGCCATCACCCAGCAGTCGCATAACGACGAGGCCGGGAAATATCTGGCCTACCTGAAATCGCCGGCAGCGCGCGAGATTTTCCAGAAATACGGTTTCACAACACCGCGCTAGGAATGGCCAAACGGGCCTAGTCCCGGTGGCGTTACGCTCCTGCCACTGCTAAGAGTTGAGCAAGGCAGTCAGTACAGGATCCTGGGGATGGGCGAACCGCCGACAAGTGCCGACGAGACCAATATCCGACAGCTTGCGGCGATCCTCGCGGCCGATGTGGTCGGCTATTCCCGGTTGATGGAACGCGATGAGCAGACGACGCTCAATCGTGTGCGTGATCTGCGCAAGACGGTCATTGAACCGCGGGTAGCGGCCCATCGCGGGCGCGTCTTCAAGACCAATGGCGATGGGTTTCTCGTCGAGTTTTCAAGCGTGGTAGACGCGGTTCATTGCGCCGTCGAAATCCAGCGCGCGACCGCGGATCGCGACCACGATCTGCCCGAAGATCAACGGCTGCGCCTGCGCATCGGCGTCAATCTGGGCGACATCTTTCGCGAAGGCGACGACGTATTCGGAGACGGCGTCAACATCGCCGCGAGGCTTGAAGCGCTCGCCCAACCGGGCGGCATCACGCTCAGCCGGTCAGTTCATGAACAAATCCGCGAAAAGCTTGATTTCGATTTCCAGGATCTGGGCGAGCACCAAGTCAAGAATATCGTCCGGCCGATCCAAGTCTATCGGGTTCGCTTCGATGGCGACCCGGAGCAGGTCGAAGCGCCCCCCCTGCGCACACCCAGGCAAACCCCCAGCAAGCGTCTTTTCGCGCTCGCTGGATTGGTTCTTATCGCCATCGCGGGCATTGCTGCGTGGCGACTTGATCTGATCCCGTCGACAGGCAGGCAGCAAGCCTCGTCGTCAGCGGACGATCGACGATGGAGCTTTGCCGTTCTGCCCTTTGACGTGTCCAAGGATGATGTCGCCGCTCAGGATTATGCGGGCTCGCTTGCCGATGGGCTGATAACCCGCATCGGTTCAGGCGAGTTCGCCGTGCCAATCCTGTCGCGGGAGGCTGCAGCATCCGCGCTTAACAGCGGACCCGCTGATACGGTCGGCCAGAGGCTGAAAGTGGGATTCGTCATTCAAGGCACGGTCAGGCGTCGTGGCGATAATTTCGAAACGAGCATTGGCGTTGTCGATGTCGCAACGAGGAGGTCGCTCGGTGTTCGGCAGTTCGTCGAACCGGTCGACGTGTCACGCGCTCACGACCGGCCGGCGCTGGTGAAGCTCTCTCTCGAATTATTGGACAGCAGCGGCACCGCAACACGCGAACGCATCCTGGCGTTGCCTGAGGATGCCCGCGATGCGCGTGATCTCGCGTTCCTCGTCTGGGACTTGGGATACGACAAGACCTCCGCCGACAAAGCCGTGGCGCTCCTTGAACAAGCGCAGAAAATGGCGCCGGATGACCTGCATATCCGGGCCATGCTCGGCTATAAGATCGCCTTGCGCGCCGCCAATCACGTGTCGGATAATCCCGAGGCCGATATCAAACGGGCCGAGGCGTTACTGAACGGGATCCTCGCGATCGACAGGGGCAATCTTGTCGCGTTGCATGGCCAGGTCGTTATTTTGAGCGCGCGAGAACGCTGGGCCGAGGCACTTACCGTCGGTGACCAAATCCTGAAAGCCGACCCGGTCAACCCGCCAGCCATGCTCAACAACTCGATCTCGCTGCTGGAACTCGGGCGAGCGGAGGACGCGCTTGCGCAACTCGATCACTTCGCGCTGTATTTCGACTATGCGCGCGACACCGAGATTACCGAGGATTACGGCAATGTCTATCTGGCGCTGGGCCGTTACCAAGAGGCGGCAGGCAAATACCGTCAGTCTTTGATCGCGACGCCAGCCGAGGAATATAGTCGCGGACAGGGGCAAGCGACCCTGGTCTATCTGATCAGCGCCGAGGCGTTGGGGGGTAAGGACGCCGACACGAAACAAGCGCTGAAGGACTTCTACGACGCCAATCCGACATTGCGTACGATCCGCACGATCCGGGAGCATATCGACTTCCGAACGGTGCCGGACTCGTTCATTGAGACGGTTATACGCGGACTGCGCAAAGCGGGCGTGCCCGAATGAGGCACGCGTTTTGCGTGACCGAACGCCTCGTCATCGCCAACTAGGAGCATTGCCATGCCCGCCTCCGACACAGTCTTGATGGTCATCGATGTCCAAATCGACTTCCTGCCCGGCGGGCCGTTGGCGGTCAAAGATGGCGATGCGGTGATCGCGCCGATCAACAAGATGATGCCGCGCTTTTCCAACATCATCGCAGCACAGGATTGGCATCCGGCCGATCACTTCTCCTTCGCTGCCAATCATCCCGGCAAATCGCCCTTCGATGTGGTCGAAAGCAGCTATGGCCCGCAGACGCTGTGGCCGGTTCATGCCGTGCAGGGCACGCCGGGTGCTGATTTTCATCCCGATCTCGATCTGTCGCGCGCTGAACTCGTCGTGCGCAAGGGGTTCCGCCGCGACATCGATTCCTATTCGGCGTTCTACGAGAATGACCGTACGACGCCGACGGGATTGGCCGGATATTTGCGCGAACGCGGGTTCAAACGCGTCGTGATCACCGGGCTTGCGACGGATTACTGCGTCGGG
Source organism: uncultured Elstera sp. (assembly GCA_903931835.1). Lineage (GTDB taxonomy): Bacteria > Pseudomonadota > Alphaproteobacteria > Elsterales > Elsteraceae > CAIZEE01. Next base: position 18,504 of record CAIZEE010000271.1, on the reverse strand, counting down.
TTTTCGACGCTGGATGCGGCCAAGCTCGGCTTCGAAACGCATCTGGCGCTCGATGCCTGCTGGGGCATCGATATCGACGGCTCGATTGGCAAGATGCTGGACCAGATGGCCGCGCTCGGCGTGACCATCACAAATTCTGAAGCCGTCTGATCATACGCCGACCATGATTCCGCCACTTCACTCGTAACACTCTCAGTTTGGTGTCTACGAAGGACAAGCAGGAATCAGGACCATGACGACGAAGCGTATCGCACGGGGCGTCGCCCTTGCTGCAATCTTGGTGTTGAGCTCGGCGGCAGCCGAAGCACAGGAACATCGCTGGCATGATTTCTATGGCCGCGACTTCCGCTATTTCCATCCGCATGAGCTCGCCATATGGCGCGGCGGACGCTGGATCCATGACTGGCATGATGGCCGCTTCGGCTGGTGGTGGTGGACCGACGGCTATTGGTATTACTATCCGCAGCCGATCTATCCCTATCCAACCTATGTCCCGCCGCCGGTCGTGGTGACCGCACCGGCAGCGCCGCCCGCACCGGCGCCGGCGCCCAATTCGCCGACCTGGTATTTCTGCGACAATCCCAACGGCTATTACCCGTATGTGCAGACGTGCCAGACGCCATGGCGGGCGGTAGCCCCCACCCCACCGGGTCAGGCTCCTGGGCAATCAGCACAGCCGCCAACGGCACAGTCGGAAGCCCCGCCGCCCAGCGCGCCGCCGGGACCGCCTGAATCACTGCCGACGATAACGCCACCCCCGCCGCCGGCACCACCGCCCGGCACGGTCGTCAGATAGTCCGAGGCTAAAGGTCGGGCAGCTCGATACCCTGCTGCCCGGCCATCGCCTGGATGGCCGCATCGAAGGAGATCTGATCGGGGTTTTCCGAGGGCTGAGCCATCAGCGCCCCGAACAGATCGTCTTGTTCCAGCACGAAACGGCGCCCGTCGCTCATCCGGGCGAAGGCCGCCCAGGGCACGAATTTGGTCAGCGGAAACAGCAGATGCTCGGCCGGCGAGACGTCGACATGCAGGCCGGAGACGAACAGCACATTTTTGTCCTCGTAAGCCTGCTCGCGCAGGATGGTACGATAGGTGCGGTCGAACTCGAGCTGGGTATGGTGCCGGGCCGCTTCCAATTCCGGATGAGCAGAGGTGACCAGTTGCGGCATGGCGGGCTTCAATTCGGCATCGAGCTGGTCCAAGCCCTCGCCCCCAAACACCGGTTCGCGGCGGAAGTAGAACATATCTGCGGTCAGGCGGTTGCCGATTGGCTGCTTGCCAGCACCATCAGGCGGAGGGACGGAGGGCGCCAGCGCGAAGGCTTTCGACGTGCTGAGTACCCGTAACGGTGCCGGCCGATCCGGATCGATCAGCCGGGGCGCGTGCAAAAACAGCCCTTCGGCCCGGGTTTCATCGAGCAAGGCGTTATCGATGAAAACCGCCGGCACGCCGTCCACCAGGCCAAGCTCAATATCAGTCTGCGCGTCAGCGTAACGCTGGCGGTACCAGTCGAGGACACCGGACAGCTTGCCGCAATTCGCGCCGAACCCGCCGCCGGCCGTGCGCTGGCGGCGGTAGACGCCGAAACGCTGCCCCTCGGGATCGTAGCCGACATGGCTCGCCTGGATGATCACCAGATCCTCGCCATGATGGGCGTGCGGGCCGTGCCGATCGGTCGCAACCTTGCCGCCGACACGGCCGTGATCGAACGGAAACGTGCCGAAATGCTGGGTCAGCAGGATGACCGGATAACCCTGGCTTTCATCCGAACAGAACGCCCGCGACGGCATCATCCGCGCGCGCTCAAAGCCGAGCGACAGGCAGTAATTATAAAGCTTCGGCACGAAGAGGCTGTAGCGGATCGCCATCCGGCCAAGCTTAAGGTCACCCATCACGCGATGCATGTCCCGCCCCCCTGGGTTCAGTGAAACAGCGTCGTCAGATCGAAGCCGATCAGCAGATGATCGGCGGTATAAATCAGCAATCCCACCAGCCCGCCGACGACCGTGCCATTGATGCGGATATATTGCAGGTCCTTGCCGACCTGGAGTTCGAGTTTGCTGACCAGCGTGCGATCGTCCCAACCGCTGACCACATCAGAGATGAAATCGCCGATGGCATCGCTGTTCGGCTCGATCACGGCGGCGATCGCGCGCCTGACCCAGTCGTTGAACTGCGTACGCAGAGCGTCGTCATTGATGAGCAATTGCGCGGTCGTTTGAAGCGCCTGCCTGGCGGCGGCGCTGATCTTGGCGTCGTTGGAAGAGCCCGATTTCAGGCCTAATTCAATCGAGTGCCAGATCTTGTCGATCTGTTCGGCGACCAGCGGGTTGGCCAGCACATCGGCCTTGATCCGCTCGCCCGCCTCGAAAAGGTTCGGATCATGTTCGAGGCGCTCGGCAAACTCGGCAGCCATTTCTTCCAGGCGATCGCGCCAGGGATGCCCTGGCTGGCGCATCTCCTCGATCGTATTGTGAATGCCGCTGATCAGCCGGTCGGCGAGCTTGTTATCCAGCCATTTCGGCACCCAGCGCGTCGTATGCCGTGAGATATGCTCGCGCACCTTGTCGCTGTTACGCAGTACCGCCAGGTCGATCTTGGCGAACAGCCAATCGGCCGAGACCATCAAAAGGCCGTTGCGGATGACGACCGACAGGGTTTGTCCCGCGAGCGGCGAGGCCGGTACGGTGCCGAGTGCATGGCGAGCCGCATCGCGCAGCGCGTCATGCACTTCGCGATGGGTCAGGAAATCGGCGATCTGCGGCATCAGCTCAGCGAATTGCCGGGACAGCAGCTCGATATTCCCCGGCTTCTCCAGCCAGCGCGACCACCACCCGGCCGCGTCGATCGCGATCAGCCGGTCCTGGAGTACGGTCGGCTCCAGGAAATTGTTGCAGATAAAGCCGCTCAGCGTTTCAGCGATGCGCGCCTTGCTGCGCGGCAGAATGGCGGTATGGGGGATCGGCAGGCCCATCGGATGACGGAACAGGGCCACGACGGCGAACCAATCGGCGCAAGCGCCGACCACCGACGCCTCGGCAAAGGCGCGGACATAGGCGAGCCAGGGCCAGTACGCCACACCGAACGACGTCGCGACGAACAGGCTGGCCATCAGCACCAAAAGCCCGGTCGCCAACCGGCGCATGCGGCGCAGGCTGGCGATCCGATATTCGGTCGTGAGTGGCGGCGGGATGAGAACGGGCTGATCCGGCATCGTCACTTCACGCTGCGCGCGACGACGCGATAGAGCGATTGGACGACGTCCTCGCCATAGCGCCGCTCCAGCCGCCGGATCTCGAAATGCCCCTCGGCCAGGCGCTGGAAATGCTGCACGAACAGGACGTTGGCGGTAGCGCCGCCGAGGGCGCCAATCATCGGCATGGCGCTGGCTGCGGCCCGTTCCGACACCGCCCAGCCGAAACGCTGCGCAATTTCGGCCACCATCCGCATGACTGCCGGCGAGGTCGCGTCGACGGCGCCGCGCTGCGTGACCGCCGTCACCGCATCGGCCGTGAGTTTGGAAAGCGCCGCGCGTGTGGAGTAGTAGACGACATCGGTGCGATGATCGCCCCCGGCGTCGCCACCGAGCGCAAAGACTTGGAGGCAGGCCATGCCGGTTTCCACGCTTCGTAAATCCTCGCCCGAATGCCGCGCAATCTCGGCGATCGAGCGTAGCATCAGCGTGGTCGTCACCGGTAGTTCGAGCGGCAGGGCAAAACCGCCGAAAAATCCGCTAATGCCGCCGGTCAGACCGGTCATCACACGCGGCATCCAGCGTGATGGGGGCGCTGGCGCTTCCCCTGTCGGCGGATCATCCAGCGAGTTGATCGCAATCTCGAGCGATTTATAGATCGCGGCCTCGACCGGCTTCATCAATTGTCGTCTGGCGCGCGCAGGCAGAAAGCCGATGACTTTTTGTATCGGTTGGCCGGCGAGATCGGCGATCTTCATGGCGAAGCTCGATCGCTCCAGCAGGCTCACCGCATGGTTCAGCGCCTCACGATCGGCCGGCTCAAGCGCGGCATCGATCGCGGCCATGGTCATTGATACCGGAGAATCGGCCGCATGCCGTTCAGGCTGGCCAGAATGGCGGAGCCGTTGCTGATCACTGCGGTGATTTCCGGCGTGACCAAGCCACCGGGCAAGGCGAGCCCGAGCGCCAGCGTGTTCAGCGCGATCACGATGCCATAATTCTGTTTGATCAGACCAACGGCGTCCTGGCTGATCTCGATCGCCTTGACCAGCTTCCAGAGTGAGTCCTCCATCAGCACGATATCGGCGGATTCATGCGTGATATCCGCCCCGTGTTTCATGGCGATGCCGACATCAGCATAGCTCAAGGCTGGCGAGTCGTTGATGCCGTCGCCAATCATGGCGACAACGCGGCCCTGGCGCTGAAGTTCCTGCACTGCCTCCGCCTTGTCGGCCGGCAACATATTGGCGCGGTGCCCCGTCAGGCCAAGGCGCTGGCACACGGCCGACGCCACCGCCGCGTTATCGCCGGTCAACATGATCGTCTCCGACACCCCCATCCCGTGCAGGGCCCTGATCACCTCGGCACTTTCGGGACGGATCTGATCTGCATAGGCGATCAGCCCGCCAAGCTTGCCATCGACCGCAACATACATGCAGGACTCGCCGCGTGTGTCGAACCCGGCGCGATCGGTCGCAGCACAGCCAACATCGATACCGCCCTGTCGCATGAAGCGCTCGCTGCCGACATGCACGTAATAGCCGTTGACCTGACCTTCAACACCCATGCCGACGTGATAGCGCGCCTCGTCACAGGGCGGGATATCGAGGGCGAGTTCACGCGCCCGGATGCGGATCGCATCCGCGACCGGATGCTTCAGCCGCGTTTCGGCCGCTACAGCCAGCGCCAGCAGATGATCGGGCGTCACCCAATTCGTATAGGAGACGACATCGCGTACAGCCGGCACACCGCGCGTCAGCGTCCCGGTCTTGTCGAACAGCACGGTGTCGATTTCGGCCAGTTTCTCCATATGCCGGCCGCTCTTGATGATGATGCCGGCGCGCGCTGCATGAGTCATCGACGATAGAACGGATGTCGGAGCAGCGACACGGATACCGGTGCCGTAATCGACGATCACCAGGGACAGGAAGCGGTGGAAGTCGCGCGTCAGCAAGGCTGTGCTGGCCGCCAGCGTCAGCGTCGGCACAACCAGCCTGTCGGCCAGCCGTTCTGCATGGTTCTGCATCCGCGTGTCGCCGATCGGCGCTTGGTCGACCAGCTCGGCAATCTGGCCTGCGGTCGTGCCGCTGCCCACCCGGATGGCGCGGATCCGGATCTGGCCGTCCTGCACGATGGTGGCGGCGAAGGCGGCATCGCCTGGCGCACGCACAACCGGCAGGCTTTCACCGGTAATCGTTTTCTGGTCGACCGTGGCGCGACCGTCGATCACCTCGCCATCGACCGGAATCATCTCCCCATGATGCACGACGATGATATCGCCGACGGCGAGATCGCGTGCGGGCACGGCAACAATCTCGCCGTCCCGGACCAGCCACGCGGTCTTGTCCTGGAATTCCAGCAACTGGCCAACCGCACGTTTCGAGCCGGCGGCGGTCAGGTCGCGGATCCAGTCGCCAAGGCTGATCAGCCAGGTGATCAGGGCTCCCGTCACCATCAGGCGCTGAACCAGCGAGGCACTGATCGCCAGCGCATCCAGGAAATCGATATTAAGTCGCCTCTCATGCGACCAGATATGCCAGGCGCGTTTGAAGATCGGCGCGGCGTTCCACAGGATCAACGGCGTGTTGAGCGCCATCACCAGCGGGTTGGCCGAAAAAGCGAGACCAAGCGAGACGGTCGGCAGCAGCATCGGCATGCGACGGCGGGGCGGGGCTTCATCGCGCCGGGCGGCAACCGGCGCCGGCGCCAGTGAGGCTGCGATCATCGCGAGATCGTCCAGGCTGGCGCAGCTGAAGCCGAATAGCAGAGCGTCGAGTTGGTCTTTCTGTTCGGGGTCGTAGTCAATGATCAGGCTGGCGCAGCCGAAATTGATGCGTGCCGTCCGTATCCAATCCTGGCTCTCAAGCCAGCGCAGCATCGCATCGGAAAGCTCGGTTTGCCGCTGCAACAGCGCGATATGCAGCCTGATCCGCCCGGGAAGTGCGTGACGGATGCTATATTGCATCGCGATCAGCCCAGCTTCGCGGCCGGGGCCTTTGCCACTGCTTGCGGCGGATGCATTTCAAGGAAATGGTTGAGCGCAAACAAGGCGAGCGTCACCCACATGGGGGTCGCCGCTTCCGCCCCGATCTCGACAAAGGTGATGACCGCGAGGCCCAGCGCCAGCACAATCTTGATGTCGATCGCGTTGTTTGTGACGAGCTTCACCTGCCGGTCGAAATCCTTGAAGAAATCAACCAGGACGCGGGCGAGGTGGGAGCGCTGGGCGAGGAACTCGGCCTCTGCCTCCAGGCTATGCACCATCTCGTCGATCTCGTCGCCCGGCCGTTCTAGGTGATGCGCCGCCTTGTGCGCCTTGTGCGGCTTGGGCGGGCGCGCCTGTTTCCAGCGGTGCCACAGAATGGCTTCGAACTCTTCTGTTTTGGCGACGTCATAGTTCAACAGGATGCTGCCCGAATCGGGCTTCATCACGACGCTCTGCAATCCTGGAATGCCGTCAAACACGTGCCGCGAGCTTTCCAGCAAGGCCAGATTACCCCGGGCGCTCGGCACCTTTATGCGGATGCGCCCAGGCATTTTATGGGCGATTTCAGCCTTACCGGTCATGGCGGAGGCTTTAAGCAGCGGAAGACTGAGTGGCCCCATCCGCCGCCTTGCCGGCCTTTTCGGCATCGACCTCGGCGACGATGTCGTGAACCTGTTCCTGCGCCTCAGCAAAGGCATGACGGGCCTTCTGGCCGACATGATAGGCGCCACGCACAACGGAGCGGAAAGCCGGCTGCACGCCATCGGCAATCTTGGGCAGGACACTTGGGACCATCATCGCACCGATGCCGATGATGATGCCCGGCACCAGCGCCACCTCGACAAGGGCAGCGGCAACGCCGATCACGCCGACCGTGGCGACCTTGGTCATCATATCGTCGGGGGCGACCCAGCCGGTGCCGGCAGCTGCGGCCGGCTCGGCATGGGTATGGTCGCCTGCAGCACCGTTTGCGGTGGCCGATAACGCGTTAGTGTCGGCCTGAGTCTTCGCCATCGTCGCTATCCCCAATTCACTGAATTCTACAACAAGACCGAGTCATATAACGGCAGCCAAGCGGCTATCGTTGTAGATTTATGAATGTTTGGTGACGCTTTGCCGTGCGCACACCGGCGCAGCCCGGCTCACGCCGGCTGGAAACTCTCCGCATTCGCCATGCCCCAGGCTGTGGTGAATTTGGGATCGTCGGTGCCCTCCAGCAACTCACCCGGACGCAGGAAGCGATAGACTTCGTCATAGCGCTTGATCTCAGTCGCCGAGACGCGCTTGGAGAAATGCATCGGTTTCAGATCGCCCGGGTGATCCAGGCCGGCCGCCGCCACAACCTCGGCCAATGCCGTGAGGGTGGAGCGGTGGAACATGCGCACGCGTTCGGCCTTATCGGGCACGACCAGCGCACGCTGGCGCACCTGATCCTGGGTCGCGACACCGGTCGGGCAGCGATCGGTATGGCAGCTTTGCGATTGAATGCAGCCCAGCGCAAACATGAAGCCACGGGCCGAATTGCACCAATCAGCACCCAGGCTCATGACGCGCGCCATATCGAAGGCGCTGGTGATCTTGCCGCTGGCGCCAAGCTTGATCTCGTCGCGCAAATTCAGGCCGACCAGCGCGTTATGGACGAAGGTCAGGCCCTCGCGCAGCGGCATGCCGATGTGGTCGACGAATTCCAGCGGTGCGGCACCCGTGCCACCCTCCGCCCCGTCAATGACGATGAAATCCGGGCGGATGCCGGTCTGCAGCATCGCCTTGCAGATCGCCAGAAACTCCCAAGGGTGCCCGATGCACAGCTTGAAGCCGACCGGCTTGCCCGCCGACAACCGGCGCAGATCCGCAATAAATCCCATCAGCTCCAGTGGGGTCGAGAAGGCCGGGTGTCGCGCCGGCGAGATGCAGTCGGAGCCGACCGGAACGCCGCGCGCCTCGGCAATCTCCGGCGTCACCTTTGCACCCGGCAGGACGCCGCCATGGCCGGGTTTCGCACCCTGCGACAGCTTGATCTCGATCATCTTGACCTGTTCGTTCGCCGCCTGTTCGGCGAAGCGTTCGGGCGAGAACGTGCCGTCTGAATTGCGGCAGCCGAAATAGCCGCTGCCGAGCTCCCAGATCAGATCGCCGCCGTGTTCGCGGTGATAGCGGCTGATGCTGCCCTCGCCCGTGTCATGGGCGAAGCCGCCGAGCTTCGCACCCTTGTTCAACGCACGGATGGCATTGGCGCTGAGCGCCCCAAAACTCATTGCCGAGACATTCAGGATCGACGCTGAATAGGGTTGCTGACAGCGCGCCCCACCCACCGTCACACGGAACAGTTCCGATGCCGGCGGCGTCGGCGCCATCGAATGATTGAGCCATTCATGCGCGGTCGCATAGACATCAAGCTGCGTCCCGAACGGCCGCTTGTCGAGCGCACCCTTGGCGCGCTGATAGACAATCGAGCGTTTAGAGCGGTTGAACGGCGAACCGTCGGTCTCGCTCTCGAGAAAATACTGCCTGATCTCCGGCCGGATTTCCTCAAGCAGGAAGCGGATATGGGCGGCGATCGGGTAGTTGCGCAGCACGCTGTGATGGGTTTGCCGCAGATCGTGGACCCCGACGAGCGTGACGGCGAGGCCGATCACCGCAGGAATGAGGAACCAGGCGCTCAGCGCCGACAGGATTGAGCCAACCAGAAATACCGCAACCGCGATGGTCAGAGGCAAGTAGCGACGCGCCAGAGCGAGCTTCAGCAACGGCATGTTCACACCGGTTCTTATTCGTTACCACGGCCCCGCGCCGCAGCTGCCCGATGCTTATAGCGTGAAACCGTGACAAGCGTGAGAGCTGCGGTTTCAGCCCTTGACCGACGCCCCTAGGGTCTTCAACCCCAGGGTCCCTTGATAGGCAAGCCGCTTTGGCATGGTCACGGCCTCGGGCGGACGAACGTTAAAGAAGGCGGCATAGAGTGCCGGCAGAAAGAAGATGGTGAGGAAAGTCGCGACCGTCAGTCCACCCATGATGGCGACCGCCATCGGTCCCCAGAAGGCGCTGCCGGCAAGCGGGATCATCGCCAGGATCGCGGCTGCGGCCGTAAGGGCAATCGGGCGGGCACGTCGGACGGTGGCATCGATCACTGCGTTCCAGGGCGTGTGTCCTTCCTCGGTATCCTGGCGGATCTGATCGACCAGAATGATCGAGTTGCGCATGATGATGCCGGCGAGCGCGATCACGCCGAGCAGCGCCACGAAGCCGAACGGCAAGCCGCTGATCAGAAGCGCTCCTGCAACGCCGATGATGCCAAGCGGTGCCGTCAGCAGCACAAGCCCGAGTCGAGCGAAGCTTTGCAGCTGAACCATCATCACCGTCACCATGATGACCAGCATCAGCGGCAGCATCTTGACGATCGAAGCATTGCCCTTCGCACTTTCCTCTATGGCGCCGCCGATATCGATCCGGTAACCATCGGGCAGGCTGGCGCGGAGGGCATCCAGCGTCGGATCAATCTGCTTGCTGACTACCGGGGCCTGGACCCCGTCGGCTACGTCAGCGCGCACGATCATCGTGGTCTGGCGCGACCGGCGCCATAAAATCGGATCCTCGACGCCGTAATGCAGCGTGGCGACTTGGCCGAGCGGGATGGCGACGCCACCCGCCGCTCCGATCGGCAGATCAGCCAGCCCGGCCAGGTCGAGGCGCTCGCTTTCGGGGGTGCGGAGGACCACGTCGATCAGCTCTGTCCCCTCACGGTATTGTGTGACGGTGGTGCCGGCGAGCGCCAATTGCAGCGCATTGGCGAGATCCTGCTTCGCGAGGCCAAGGGCGCGCGCCTTGGTCAGATCAACCTCGACCTGCACGCGTTTTGCCTTCTCGTCCCAGTCGAGCTGGACATCGGCGAGATGTGGATTGGCCCGCATGCGCTCGCGCACCTGATAGGCGATCTCGCGCAGCCGGGCCGGATCACCGCCAGTCACGCGGAACTGCACGGGAAAGCCGACCGGCGGCCCGTTCTCAAGCGGATGGATCCTGATGCGGGCATCGGGGAACCCGGTGGGCGCCAGAGCCTCAAGGGCAGCCTGTACTTTCGGGCGTTCCGCCAGCCCCTTGGTCAGGACTACTACTTGGGCGAAATTGGAATCCTGAAGTTGCTGGTCCATCGGCAGATAAAAGCGGGGCGCCCCACCACCAGTATAGGCGACCCAGCTCACAACATTCGGATCCTTCGCCAGGATCTGCTCCATGCGCTTCACTTGCGTCTCGGTCGCCTGGAAGGATGAACCCTCGGCCAGACGGATATCGACAAACAGTTCGGGGCGATTGGAGCTTGGGAAGAATTGCTGCTGAACGAAGCCGAAAGCGACCATCGAAACGACGAACAGCCCGACTGTGATGCCGATAGTGACCCAGCGGTGACGCACGCTCACTTCGATCAGGTGGCGGATGCGGCGATAGATCGGCGTGCCGTAGACATCGCCTAGTTCATGATGCGCTTTCGGTGCCGGCAATAAATGCTGGCCCAGATAGGGCGTGAAGATGACCGCAACGATCCACGACAATCCCAGCGATACGCTGACCACCCAGAAGATCGAGCCGGTATATTCGCCGGCCGACGACGCGGCGAAGCCGACCGGCACGAATCCGGCGGCCGTCACGACGGTCCCGGTCAGCATAGGAAGTGCCGTCGAGGCATAAGCATAGGCGCCGGCCTTCAGCCGGTCCCAACCCTGCTCCATCTTCACCACCATCATCTCGACCGCAATGATCGCGTCATCGACCAGAAGGCCGAGCGAGATGATCAGCGCGCCCAGCGAAATTCGCTGCAGATCGATATGCAGGATCAACATAGCGACCATGGTGAGCGCCAGCACCAGCGGCACCGCCAGCGCCACGATGATGCCAGTGCGCCAACCAAGGCTGAGGAAACTCACCGCCATGACGATCGCGAGTGCTTCCGCCAGCGATTCGACGAATTCGCCGACCGATCGCTCTACCACTTGCGGCTGATCGGCGACCGGCTCAACAGTGACTCCGGCGGGCAGGTTGCGGCGGATTTCCGCCATCGCTAGCTCCAAACGCTTGCCAAGCGACAGCACGTCATCGCCCTTCGACATGACGATGCCAAGGCCGACCGCGTCGTGGCCGTTCACCCGCATGGTCAGTTCCTTGGGATCGACATAACCGCGCTTGATGTCGGCGACATCGCCAACCGTCAGCTGCTTGCCGGCGATCTGCAGCGGGGCGGACCTTACCGAGGCCGCCTTGTCGAAGCCGACATCAACGCGCACGAAAACGCGATCCGACCCGACATCCACATTGCCGCTACTCTGGACATCGTTGTCGCGCCTGATCGCATCCATCACCTGCTGCACGGAGACGCCGAATGTGGCTAGGCGGCGGGCGGAAAGCTCGACGAATATTTTCTGCTCCTGCGGCGCAATCAGATCGGCTTTTTCGACTCCGGGCACGCGCAGCAAACGCTCCCGTGCCTCTTCGATGATCTTTTTCAGCTGGTCCGGCGAGAAATCGGCACCGCTAAATCCATAGATCGCTGAATAGACGTCGCCAAACTCATCGTTAAAGAACGGCCCCTGGACGCCCGAGGGCAGAGAGCCGTGGATATCGCCGATCTTCTTGCGCGCCTGGTACCACAATTCCTGAACCCGGGCCGGCGGCGTCGAGTCCTTAAGGGTCAGGAAGACGACCGACTCGCCGGGCTTGGAATAGCTGCGGGCGTAGTCGTAGAACGGCACCTCTTCCAGTTTCTTCTCGATCGGGTCGGTGACCAGCTGTTCGACCTCGCGGGCGGTTGCACCCGGCCATTCCGTGCGGATGGTCATGACTTTGAACGTGAAAGGCGGATCCTCGGCGCGACCGAGGCTTAGATAGGCGAATACGCCCGCGACCATCGACACCAGGATGAGGAACAAGATCAGCGTCTGATGCGATAAGGCCCAGGCCGACAAATTACTGCGGGCCGGTTGCCAGTCGCGCCCAGCCATGCCGTGATCGGCGTTATCGTAATCGGCGCTCATCGTACCGGCTCCGTCCAAACGCGAACTTTCTGTCCGGCGTCGAGCTTGTAGGCACCGGCAGTGACGACGCGGTCGCCGTCATGGATACCACCCGAAAGAACCATCCGATCCCCCGAATAGGCCGCAACCTGAACCGGTCGAAGCTCCACCCCATCACCCGGACCGTTCAGAACCCAGACAGCCGGCTCGGTACCGCTCTTGGTCAATGCGGTCATCGGCAGAACCGCGACCTGTCCGGTCTGCTTGGTGCCGACAATCAATGTCGCGGTCATACCAAGCTGAACCGAGGGCGGTGGCGCCACCAGCGTGACCTTCACCTGATAGGTCCGCGTGCTGGCGTCGGCGCTGGGCGAGACCTCGCGCAGATGCCCGGTGATCGGATGGCCGGTATCGGACCACAACTCGACCATCATGTCGGCGCCGGCGAGGTGGGCCACCTGCTGTTCCGGCAGATTGGCCACCGCCTCCATCTCGCCACGGCGCGCGATCTTGAAGACCGCCTGGCCTTGCGAGACGACCTGACCGGGCTCGGCCAGCACGGCCGTGACGATACCCGGAGCGTCAGCCACAAGCGTCGTATATTGCGAGGAATTGCGCGCGATGCGCAGGTCGGCCTCGAGCTCGCCGACCTTGGCGGCAGTCGTCTCCATGACGGCGCGGCGCTTGTCGTATTCCTGCTGCGTTGTCCATTGGCCCTGCCGGAGCTGGGCATAGCGTTCGAAATCGTGGCGGGCGTTCTCGGCATCGGCACGGGCGGAGGCAAGCTGCGCCTCCGCCGCATGGGCCTGCAGCATCAGATCGACTGGGTCGAGCTTGGCCAATTCCGTCCCCGCTTCGACGCGGTCGCCGATCTCGACCAGACGTGCGATAAGCTTGCCGCCGACTCGAAATCCGAGATCAGCCTCGATGCGCGGATGGATAACGGCGGCATAGCGCGCTGTCTGCTGGGCGGCCGTCATGCTGACCGCCTCGACTCGAACCGGAATCGGCGTAGCCTCGGTCCTTGATTCCGATCGACCACAAGCGCTGAGCGTGAACGCAGCAACCGCAATCACCCCCGCTTGCGCTACGAGTTTTACCGAGCCCGCCATCATCCGCCTCCAATCGCGTCAGCCAGAAACTGTACTGGACTGTATCGTACTGAGTGCTTAGATATCCCCGCAGCAGCACCGAGTCAAGACGGTACGATACAGTTCAGTACAGGCGATGAAATGATAGAAGCAGCCGCCCGACGGGAAGATCCGAAGGAAGAAATCATCCTTAGCGCCGCCAAGACCGCGTTCCTGGAACACGGCTATGCCGCGACGTCGATGGACCTGGTGGCTCAGACCGCGCATGTCTCCAAAACCACGCTTTATGCCCGGTTCCCCTCAAAGGAGTCGCTATTCGCAGCCGCTATCGCAGCCGAATGCGAACGCCGGGGCTTGAGCTTTTCACCCGCCCATTTCGCTGATTTGTCGATCGAAGAAGCGCTCCGACGCATCGGCGCTATTCTGGTCGATCTGCTGTGGTCCCCCGAAGCCTTGCGCATGGAGCAAATTGTCACCGGTGAGGCCAATCGCTTCCCCGAGGTGGCAGAAATCTTCTTTCGCTCCGGCCCGTGCCGCGTGATGGAGACGATCACGGCCTATTTCATCGACGCCGTTGCCAAAGGGAAACTTGAAATTCCTGCCGAGGAGGCCGAGTTCGCCGCGACCCAGTTCATCACCTCCTTTAAGGGCAAGCTTTATTGCGAGCTGCTCATGGGCGTGCGCGGGACAGTGCCGGCGGAAGACCGCAAGAGTTTTGTTGCCCGGGCCGTCGATCTGTTCCTAAAGGGCGCCGGAGCGCGCTAAACCCTATCCTGCCCGAAATCCAGCGGCACTCTTCTTGCATTTTTCAGGCGGCATAACGGCACCGTATCGGCCGAAAGGGGAAGATCTGTGGGTATTGTCGGCAAAGCGGGCAGCTGCTTCTTCCTGCTTCTAATGGCGTTGTCTTATGACGCGGCCACCCCCGCACAAGCAGCGAGCCCGAGAGCAGTCAAAATCATGATCATCTCGATGTTCAAGCCGGAAGGCGATGTCTGGCGCGAGCCATTGGGCTTGACCGAGGAGATTGCGGTGCCGGGCCTGTCGCCCGAATTCCCCTTTGTGCGCTGTAATGCGTCGGATGTCTGTCAGATGACGACCAGCATGGGCCATGCCAATGCCGCCGCCTCTGTCATGGCGCTGGTCTTCAGCGGCAGTTTCGATCTGAGCCACACCTATTTTCTGATTGCCGGCATTGCCGGGATCGACCCGAAAATGGGCACACTCGGATCGGCCGCCTGGGCGCGCTATCTGATCGATTTCGGCATCACTCACGAGATCGATGCCAGGGAGAAGCCGGCGCAATGGCCGTCGGGCTTTATCGGCATCGATACAACCGGCCCGGACCAGAAGCCGAATATGCATTACCGCACCGAGCTGTTCCGGTTGAACGAGGATCTGCTGCAATGGGCCTATGCCCTATCCGTCAAGGTGACGCTGAAGGACAACGACCAGGCCGCCGATTACCGCCGTCACTATAAAGAGAAGGCGGCGATGGGGGCCCCCACCGTCCTGCTATGCGATACCGAAGCGTCCGATACTTATTGGCATGGCGCATTGATCGGTGCCGCCGTGGAAAACTGGACGACGTTATTGACCGATGGCAAGGGCGTCTACTGCACCGCGCAACAGGAAGATAATGCCAGCCTGGAAGCGCTCAGACGCGGGGCAGCGGCGCATCTTCTCGATCTGCAGCGCGTCGCTGACCTCAGAACCGCTGCGAATTTCGATCGACCGTATCCAGGCGAGGATGCGGCAACGTCGATGACCGCCAAGACCGGCGGGTTCCCGATCTCGATCGCCAATCTGGTGCTCGCTGGCATGCCGCTCGTCACCGAGATCACGTCGCATTGGGATAAATGGTCAGCCGGCGTTCCGCCCCGGCACTGATCCACCCAGGATCAGCCCAATAAAAAACCGGGCCGCCCCCATTTTAGGGATCGACCCGGTTCGACTAAACACATGCAAACAATTCTATTTGAGCTAACGCTCGTCCGTAACCGACCTAATTGATGCCGAAAACCTTCAACGGAGCGCGGTCCACGACTTCGACGGGGACGCTCAGCTTGGTGGAATCGGAGGCATCCGTCACACGCATTTCATACACGGTTCCGGTCTTTAACGCGCCCGGCGCCAGAATGAGATGATGATCGGAAACCTTACCCTCGACGACCGAGTTGTCGTCGCCGGTGAACACGACCTTGGTTACGCTACCAGCGCCGGCGCCGTTGAACACGATCTTGGGTGCCACAGCGATTTTAGTCGCCTTAACCGTGCCACGCAGCACCAGACCACCGGCGACCGACGTGGTCGACGCAGTTTGGACGCGCTCCGGGCAGGCTTGCTTGGTTTCGCTCACAGTGCCGCCAGTGACCTTGTAATCCGTTTGCGAGATCACAGCGGTACCGCCAGTGACGGTAACTTCCCGACATGTTGCGTAATGCACGAAAGTGACCTTGCCGGCAGTGCCGAGCGCGATCGTGGTTCCGGCATTTACTTCCGAGTAGGGCGAAATGCTGGCGTCGGAAACCCCCGAAACATCTTCCAGCATTGCTGCCTTCTGTTCGGCATGCGCGATCGCGGGGGCGATCGAAAGCGCAACCAATGACGCTAGTGCAACGACATGCTTTTTCATGACTGCTCTCCTGCTTTGCCCGAGGTATCTCATACGCGAACGGATTCTCAGACAGGGCACAGCGCCCCAACAAATTAATATGCCGAATTGTATAAGGTTTCTGCCGTCGCGCCGAACGATTTTGGAAAAAAAATATTATGCCGCGCCAAATCGGCAGGAATCCTGACTATTGCCAGGCACCCAAATCAGCTTTGAAACGATGTTTCAGGCGTTCAGGTCAGCTGTCTGAATAACCGGCGCTGCTTTAACCGGTCCGGCAAGCTGACGGTAATACCCCAGAATGAAAACCCGAATGGCCGAAGTCAGGCTGGATTGATGCCGCTTCGCGTTGATGCGGGAACATAATTCGTTGAGCGTTATCCGCTCGCGCTGGGCAACGTCAGCCAGGCATTCCCACATCTCGGGCTCCAGCCGCACACTCGTCCTGCGGTTATTGATAACAATATTTCCGCTACGCAAAGTTGTTGTCATGATGACCCTGATGGCGGATGGACATACGTCTTAGAGGTATTCAATCCTACATGCCCAATAAGGCCGCGCAACCAAATTACGAATCGAGAATCCGGCGGCGCAACCTTGGCATTTCATAATGTGGCACGCTCTACAGCCGCCACATTGGGCAGCAGCACAACACTCGCCTTGACCGATAATGCTACTTATCATGTGCGTCACATTCGTCGTTTGACAATGTTTTAAGGGACAGGGCGTGGACCGGGCCCGCCAATTCCTCCCGCAGCGTCGCATAGACCTGACGCTGACGCTGCATGCGCGATTGGCCAACGAACCGATCCGAGACGATGGTCACGGCAAAATGCGTTTCGCCGCCCTTGCGGCCATCCGCATGCAGCATTGCCGTATGCGCATGTCCGGCATGAAGATGCGACTGATCGACGATGTCGAGACGGGTGGGGGCAAATGCCGCCTTGAGTTTGGCGGCGATGGCGGCCGCAACGGGCCGTGACGGGTCTACCATGATTTTTGCGTATTCCTTTCAGACGGCGGCGTTGCCACCCCTCGCCTGCTTGCCTTGTCGGGTTCTGCTTACCATACTTGCATGACCATGGTCACATCGCGATCTTCACTGAACTGGGACACCGCCCGCGAGCCTGTCGCGCTGAGGCGTTGCGAGGTGGAGGGGTGCGGGTGCGATGGTGAATTCCGCGCGCCGAAGTCGCGCGACCGGCTGAACGATTATTTCTGGTTCTGCCTGGAACATGTGCGCGAATATAACCGCGCCTGGGACTATTACGCCGGCATGAAACCCGATGAGATCGAGGCGCATATGCGCGCCGACACGACCTGGAACCGGCCGACCTGGCCGCTTGGCCAGCGCGGTGCGACACTTCGGCGCGGCGAACGCGAAACCTATTTCACCGACCCGTTCGAGTTTTTCGGTGAAGAGGCCGGCCCCCATCCCAATACTGCGGGAACCAAGCATAAGCGCCGCCCGCACGGCCCGGAAGAGCACGCTCTTGTGGTCTTCGATTTGGAGGCGCCGATTACTGCAGAGCAGGTCAAATCACGCTACAAAGAACTGGTCAAGCTCCACCACCCCGATGCGAACGGGGGCGACAAGGACGCAGAAGAGCGTCTAAAGTTGATCAACGAGGCTTACCAAACCCTACGCCAAAGCTTGGCCGTATGAGCCTTCCCATGCCCCACGGGCCGTCTTTGGCCGACCGTGCCGGGCATCGTCATGTTTTACGGGATAGACGCGAATGGATTCTATGAATAGCCCCGGTCATGCGAACGCGCATGCGTTGAGTGCGCCTGACATCACCGTCGACGTGCGCCAGTTGTTCAGTATCGACAGCGACATGGTCGTGCCGGCCTTTTCCGAAAGCAGCGAGTACGTGCCGGATCTGGACGATAGCTATCATTTCGACCCGGAAACGACGCTCGCTATCCTCGCGGGCTTTGCCCATAACCGGCGCGTCATGGTCCAGGGCTATCACGGTACCGGCAAATCGACCCATATCGAACAAGTCGCGGCCCGCCTCAACTGGCCCTGCGTGCGCGTCAATCTGGACAGCCATATCAGCCGTATCGATCTGATCGGCAAGGATGCGATCGTGCTGAAGGACGGCCAGCAGGTGACCGCATTCCGCGAAGGCATCCTGCCCTGGGCGTTGCAGAACCCGGTGGCCCTGGTGTTCGACGAATACGATGCCGGGCGTCCCGATGTGATGTTCGTGATCCAGCGCGTGCTGGAGGTTGAGGGCAAACTGACCCTGCTCGACCAGAATCGCGTGATCCGCCCGAATAAGAGCTTCCGGCTGTTTTCAACCGCCAATACGGTTGGCCTCGGCGATACGACGGGCCTCTACCACGGCACTCAGCAGATCAATCAGGGCCAGATGGACCGCTGGAACATCGTCGCCACGCTGAACTACCTGCCGCATGACGCAGAGGTCGAGATCGTGACGGCGAAGCTGAGGATGGGCACGCCGGAGGAAAAGACCATGGTCAGCGCCATGGTGCGGCTGGCCGACCTGACCCGCCAGGGCTTCATGGCCGGCGACATCTCGACCGTCATGTCGCCGCGCACGGTGATTTCATGGGCGGAGAATGCGCAGATCTTCGGCGATATGGCGACT
>CAIZEE010000270.1 GCA_903931835.1 uncultured Elstera sp. | reverse complement strand
GGCGCTCGCCAAAACCAAGCCGGGCGTCCGCCTGATCAATTGCGCGCGCGGCGCCCTGATCGTTGAGACCGCCCTTAAGGCCGCCCTTGAGTCCGGCCATGTCGCCGGCGCCGCGATCGATGTGTTCGAGACGGAGCCGGCCCGCGAGAATGTGCTGTTTGGCATGGAGAACGTGATCGTGACCCCGCATCTCGGCGCCTCAACGGCGGAGGCGCAGGAAAATGTGGCGATCCAGATCGCCCAGCAAATGTCGGATTTCCTGCTGGAAGGCATTGCCGCCAATTCGGTGGCGATGCTTTAGCTAAGGCGGCTTGCTCTCTGCCCTGTACAAGCGCTAAAGCAGGCAAGTCTTCCCTCGCCTGATCAGGATCGCCATGACCGCCTCAACGCTGACACTTACCCTCGACCCCAAGGCGCTCGCCCGGGAACTGTCTGGTCTGCTGCTGATCGACGGCAAAATGGTGCCGGCCGCATCGGGGGCTACCTTTCCCGTGGTCAACCCGGCGACCGGCGAAGTCGTCGCGCAGGCGGCGGCGGCAGATGTGGGCGACGTGAACCGTGCGGTCGAAGCGGCGGCAAAAGCGCAAAAGGACTGGGCCAAACTGCTCGGTCGGGAGCGCGGCCGGCTGGTTCAGGAAGGCGGCCGGCTGCTCATCGAGCACCAGGAGGAATTGGCCAAACTGGTAGCGCTGGAGACGGGCAAGGCGCTGCGCACCGAAAGCCGGGTCGAGGCGTCGGTCTTCGCCGATGTGTTCATGTTCTTCGGCGGTCTCGGATCGGAACTCAAAGGCGAATCGGTGCCGTTCAAGACTGATTCGATCACCTTCACCCAGCGCGAGCCGATCGGCGTGGTCGGCGCGATCATTCCGTGGAATGTGCCGCTGCTGCTGATGGCGCTGAAAATCGCACCGGCGATGGTCGCCGGCAATAGTGTCGTCGTGAAATCGGCGGAGGAAGCGCCGCTCGCCGTTCTGCGCGCGATCCAGATTCTCAATCAGGTTTTGCCGCCAGGCGTGCTCAACATGCTGTCGGGCGACGGCCCGTCTACCGGTGCACCACTTGTCACGCATCCCAAGGTGAAGAAGGTCACCTTCACCGGCTCGGTCGAAACCGGTAAGATCATCTACCGTGCGGCAGCGGAAAAGCTGATCCCGGTGACGCTGGAACTGGGCGGCAAAAGCCCGATGATCGTCATGGCGGATGCCGATATCGATCGCGCGGTTGGCGGCGCCATCACCGGCATGCGCTTCACCCGCCAGGGGCAGAGCTGCACCGCCGCCTCACGCATCTTCGTGCACGCCCAGGTCATCGACGAATTCGTCACCAAACTGAAAGCCAAGGTCGATGCGATGGTGATGGGCGACCCGCTAGATGAGGCGACCGATATCGGCACGATCATCTCGGTCGAGCAGTTCGACAAGGTCAGGCGCTATATTGCAATCGGCGAGGCCACACCGGGCGCCACCGCGCTTGCCTGTTCCGCCATGCCGAAAGAGGCAAGCCTCGCGAAGGGGCTGTTCATCCGCCCGGTTATTTTTACCGGCTTGACCTCCGACAGCCCGATCTGCCGCGAGGAAATCTTCGGCCCGGTCACCGCCGTGATGGCCTTCACCGATTACGAGGATGCACTGGCCCAGGCGAATGACAGCGATTACGGCCTCGCGGCCACCATCTGGACGCGCGATCTGAAGACGGCCCTTGATGCCACCCAGCGCCTGGAAGCAGGGTTGGTGCAGGTCAACCAGAATCTGGTGGTTCAGTCCAACATGTCTTACGGCGGCATCAAACAATCGGGGCTGGGCAAGGAGGCCTCGCTCGAATCGATGCTCGAGCATTTCACCCACAAGAAGACGATCATCCTCAATATGAGCTGAGGCTATTCGCCCGGCAGGCAGCCCTAGTAATATTGGTTGCTCTGAAACGCCGGTCCCGCCAAGGGCACGAAGAACAGATCGATCTGCCACAGCGATCCGTCACGCGGTCGCCAGAGCGGCTCAGACATATCGATCGGGCCAAAACCGCGCTCGCGCATCCATAAACACATCCGGTCGAAGGTCAGGCTGGTTGGCGACAGCTGAAAGACATAGGTTTCGATCACGATCAGGCTCGCCTTAGCCATCGTCTTGGCGGCGCCCTCCAGGATCGGCACCTCGAAGCCATGCGTGTCGAGTTTGATCAGATAGGGTCCGGCCAAACCCCGCTCGGCGACCTCATCGTGGCCGCGTTCGACCGGGCCGCCCGCTTCACGAGTGATCCGCGCGAGATCTCCAGCCTTGCTACGAAGACGGTGACCCGGCTCCTGCGGGGCTCGGCGCGCCTCACCTCCGCTGCCCGCACCCGGCCCTCG
>CAIZEE010000269.1 GCA_903931835.1 uncultured Elstera sp. | reverse complement strand
GGGCATGATCCAAGTTTTGATGGGGCGCGGCTGAAGGTCTTGGCGCGGGCCTATCTCGATCGGCGCGAAGTCTAGCGGGCGGCTTCCGCCCCCAGCAGCTTTGGCAAATCACCCAATATCGCGATCAGCGTGAACGCGCAGGTTCCGACTGCCATGAACAAGGCGGCACCGACGCACATGGTCGGCTGGAAGCCCATGCGCAGGCTGTTGAACACCTTGATCGGCAGCGTCTCGACAGACAGGCCGGCGACCATATAGGCGATGATGTATTCGTTCAGGCTGAGCACGAAAACGAAGACCAGGCCGCAGACGATATAGGGCAGAACCAGGGGCAGGATGACCGTCCGGAACACGACAATCTCGGCGGCACCTAATGTTTCCGCAGCTTCGACGTAGGAGCGCTCGACCAGCCGGAAGCCCAGATTGACCGAAACCAGCGGGACCGCCAGAAAGACCATGGCGTGGCTGATCACGGTGTTCTCGATATGCCCCGAATGGCCGACCCAGCCCCAGAAGATCAGGAACACCACCGATACGACCACGCCCGGCAGCATGAACGACATGACGCCGAGGCCTGCCAGCAGCTTGGCAAACCGCGTGTTGAATTTCCACACAGCGTAGCTCAGCGGCAATGCGGCACTCATGGCGAGAAGGGCGGCCAAAGCGGCGACTTCTAGAGAGGTCAGAAAGGCATTGCGCCAGCCAGGATCGCTGAAAAACACGCCATACCAGGTCAGGCCGTATTCTTCGGGCGGGAAACTCATGCGCCGGGTCGAATTCAGGCTGACGCCGACGACGACGACGAGCGGGGCTATGAGGAAGAGCCCTACAAGGCCGAGCCAGATCCATCGCGCGGCGCGGGCAATCATGCTTTGCTCCGCCGCCCAAGTAGCGCAGTCAATCCGGTGAGGGCCAATGTCGCCGCCAAGAGCAGCACGGCCATTGCCGCTGCAAAGGGCAAATTGCCACCGGCAAGAGCAGCCTTGCCGATCAGGATCGCGATCGTCCAATGCTCTGGCCTGCCCAGCACCGACGGCGCCACGTAAGCGCCGAGCGTGAAGATGGATGCGACGATCGAGGACGAGATCAACGGCCCGCGCATCATCGGCAGAACGACGGTGAAGAACACGCGCAGCGGCGTCGCACCCAGCGTCCGTGCCGCCTCGGTCAGGTCGCGGTCGAGCCGGGACAAAGCGGGGTAGAGCAGCAACACGGTAAAGGGTACCACCAGATAGACAAGGCAACTTAGTACCGCGCCAAAATTGGGTGAGAGCGATTCGGGCTCCGCCAGCAGCCCGAGCCAGACCAGAACATTCGACAAGCCGACCCGCTTCGCCAGCATGACCTGCCAGGAAAACGCGATCAGCACTTCCGATAAGGAGAGTGTCGAGAGCAGCAGGATCAGCCAGGCGATCTGGGCGCGGCGATGCATGCGTGTGATGAAGTAGGTGAAGGGGAAGGCGACGGCGCCGCTGATTGCGGCCACCAGGATCGCCAGCGCGCCGGAGAAGACGAGGGTATCCAGCACGATCGGATCGAGCATCTCGACGTAATGCGTCAGCTCGAAACCGGGTCCCCAGAGCGCGCTCTCGTCGCGATGTGCCAGGCTGACCTTCAGCAGCAAAAAGAACGGCATAACGAAGAAGCAGGATATGGCGACGGTCGGCCAGGCGAGCACGACGATCTGCCGCAACCGGTTCATTCCGGCAGCACCACGCAGGCGGCAGGCGGCAGTTCCAGCGTGACCAGATCATGCACAGCGCCCCCTGGCCAGTCGCGCGGCGCCATCACGCTGACGAACTCCCGGCCACCGCAATCGATATGCGCCTCGATGGTGGCGCCGACATCGCGTATGAAGGTGATGGCGCCAGACAGAGTGCCGTTTGCCGCGTCGGTTCGTGCGATCCGCACGTCTTCTGGCCGCACTGACAAGGTCACGGCAGCGCCGGCCTCCAGCCCCGCCGGCATGGACGCGACCAGCACGGCGTGATCGTCGAACCCCACGGTTTGCGCATCCAGCACCTTGGCCTCGATCAGGTTACTGAGGCCGATAAAGTCGGCGACGAAGCGGTTGACGGGGTTGCGGTAGATCTCAATCGGCGTGCCGACTTGCTGAACTCTACCCTTCGCCATCACGACGATCAGGTCGGACAGCGTCATCGCCTCGCGCTGATCATGGGTGACCAGTATCGTGGTGATCTTCAATTGCTGCTGCAGCAGGCGCAGTTCGACCTGCATTTCTTCGCGCAGTTTGGCGTCGAGGGCCGAGAGCGGTTCGTCGAGCAGGAAGAGGCGTGGCTCCTGCGCCAGCGCACGGGCTATCGCCACACGTTGGCGCTGACCGCCGGATAGCTGGCTGACCGCGCGCTTGGCGATGCCGGGCAGGCGGATGAGGTCGAGCAGTTCCGCCACCCGTGCGTCTCGCGTCTTCGTGTCCTGGCCGCGCAGCCGCAAACTGTACGCGATGTTGTCGCCGACCGAGAGATGCGGGAACAAGGCGAGCGACTGGAACACCATGCCGAATTGGCGTTCGTGCGCCGGCAGTTTGGTCACGTCCTTGTCGTGAAACAGGATGCGGCCCTCACTCGGCTGCTCCAGCCCGGCGATCATGCGCAGCAAACTGGTCTTGCCGCAGCCGGACGGCCCGAGGAAACAGACGAATTTACCTTGCTCAATGGCGAGCGAAATATCGTCGACGGCGGTGAAACTGCCGAAACGCTTGGTGACGTGGTCGATGGTGAGGCCGAGCATCAGCCCGCCAGCAATTTGGTGAACTGCGCATCCATGAAATCGAGATGCTTGGCGCGCTGAGCAACCGCGCGTTCGATCGGCTTGTGATCGGTTGAGACCTCAGCGAACTCGGCATCGGTCAGATCGGTCATTTTGCGGTCGATCAACGGTGCTGTATGGCATTTGCGCGTCATCAGCGCCTGGGCTGCCGGCGTGCACATGAAATTGATGAATTCCTCGGCCTCTGCCGCCTTGGTCGAGGCCGATGGCTGGCACCACGAGCCGAAATCGATCAGCCCGCCCTCCTTGGGGAAGATCGCCTTAACGGACACACCCGATTTCGCCATTGTATTGGCGACATCGTAGAAATACATGCCGCCAACGACTTCGTCGTTTTCATAGGCGGTCTGCATCGTGCCTTCCGATTCCCACCAGAGTTTGACGTTGGGTTTCAGCTCGGCGATCTTTTTCAGCACAGTCAGGATGCCTTCCTCGGTCTCGAACATCGCGTTGCCGTCGAACCAGGTCGCTGCGGTGATCTCGTACAGACCGGACACACCGCCCGATACCAAGCCCCAGGAATTGGGATATCCCTTATCCCACAGGATCTTCCAGCTGTCGGGCAGCGGCTTGATCGCCGACGGATTGACGATCAGCGTCTCGTACCAGGCCATCGCTCCGACCCCAACCAACCCTTTATCGCTCGTGGCGAGGTAGCGTTTGTCGAGATTGGCGGCGTTGGGAATGCGTTTGGGATCAAAGCCGTGCCACAGCCCGGTCGCGGTGCCGCGCAGCAACTCGTCCTGGGCGGCGGTGCAGAGATCGACGGTCGGCACGCCGGCGCGATTGGCCTCGGTCATCTGGATCAGAAATTGCAGATCGCCCGGCTGCGAGACCGACACGATCTTGATGCCGGTCGCCTTCTCGAACTCCGGGAAGACGGAGGAGACAAAGCCGTTCTCGAAATTGCCGCCGAAGGTCGAAACCTTCAATGTTCTGGCGGCGTAGGACGGGCGGATAAAGGGGGCGGCAATCACTCCTGCGGCGGCTGCCAAGCCGGTTTTCAGTACCTGGCGGCGAGTAGGAAGACGGGGGATCATGGATATGCCTGAGGCTGGATGAGAGCGCTTATCAAAGAACTTCACAAGCAAGCCTTACGCCAGATAGAACTAGGCGGTTCCATGCGGTTGGCTCATCGAGACGGTCTAAAATTTAGGCAAACACGGATGTGGGAGAGGGAAGGGCATGTCGACGACCGATACGCTAGTTCGTCCGAATAAGGCCGGCGCCATGGGGGCGAAGCTTTTGGCCTTTACCGAGATCCCTGTCATCGATTTAGCACCGCTCTATGGCGCTGATCGGACCGCGCGTGAGGCGACGGCGCGCGAGATCGGCAATGCCTGCCAGACTGTTGGTTTCTTCTACATCAAGAATCATGGCGTGCCGGAGGCGCTGATCCAGCGCACCTATAATCTGTCGCGCGCCTTTCATGAATCGCCGGAAGAACTCAAGGAGCGCGTCAACATCGCCAAATCGCCGGGCAATCGCGGCTGGCAGCCGATGAGCATGAGCGATGCGGAGGATGGCGAGCTATTCCGGCTGGTCCCGCCAGGCGGCCCTGAAGACGATTATATTTCGAAGCCGCGTCTCCATGAGGCGTTCGATCTATCGCTCGATATCCCGGACGACGATCCCGATTACCTCGCCGGCAATATCATGCTCGTGCCGAACCAATGGCCAGATTGGATTCCGGGCTTCCGCCATCAGGTGATGGAATATTTCGATGCGGTGATGGCGGTGGGCGAGCAGCTATTCCGCGCCTTTGCCATCTCGCTGGATCTGCCGGAAGAGTTTTTTGTCGAGAAGGCGCAGAAGCCGACCTCACAACTGCGCCTGCTGCGTTACCCCGCGAACGATCTGCCGATGGACAACAACCATGTCGGGATTCGCGCGCATTCTGATTTTGAATGCTTCACCATTTTGCATACCGGCGGGCCGGGGCTGCAGGTCATGAACGCGGCCGATGAATGGATCGAGGCGCCGCCCATCCCGGGCGCCTTCATCGTGAATATCGGCGATCTGCTGGAAGGGTGGACCAACGGGCTGTTCAAGGCAACGCAGCATCGCGTGATCAATATGGGCAAAGAACGGTTCTCGATGCCGCTGTTCTTCGCCGCCGATTACCAGACAGTAGTCGAGCCGCTGCCACAATTCGTGTCAGCGGAAAGCCCGCCTCGCTATGAGCGGATCATCGCCGGCGATCACCTGGCGGGCTTTACCATCAATGGCTGCAAGCACTTGCGCAAACGTGTGCTGTCCGGCGACCTTAAGATCGACTTTCCGATCCATGCGGTGAACCCGTTCAAGCGCAAAGCCGTGAACGAATTCCCGTCATGATGATCACCAAGCCGCCGATCGATGAACGCGATGCACGCGTACAGCTGGCGGCGACATACCGCCTCATGGCGCATTTCGGCCTGGACGATCTGATCTACACCCATATCTCGGTGCGCGTGCCGGGGCGTCACGATCATTTCCTGATCAATCCCTATGGCCATTTCTTCGACGAGATCACCGCGTCGAGCCTGGTCAAGATTGATCTGGATGGCGAGGTGGTGGAGCCGACCAAGTTCGAGGTCAACCGCACTGGCTTCGTCATTCACAGCGCCATTCACGCGGCGCGGCCTGACGTCGTCTGCGTGCTGCATGCCCATACGCAAGCTGGCGTCGCAGTGTCCGCTATGGAGGAGGGGCTTTTGCCGCTCAACCAGACCGCCGCGCAATTCTACGACCGCATCGCCTATCATGATTACGAGGGGTTGGCGCTGGATTTGAGCGAGCGCGAACGGCTGGTCCGTGACCTCGGCGACAAGCAGGTGCTGATCCTGCGCAATCACGGTCTGCTCAGCACAGGTACCTCGGTGCCGGAGGCATTCAACCGGATTTATTATCTCGACATGGCCTGCCGGTACCAGGTCGCGGCCCTGTCGATGGGCCGCAAGGTGACGCTGCTATCGCCGGAAGTCGGCCGGCACACGGCACAGCAATTCGATGAGGATTTTGAGGAAGTCGGCGTGCGCGAATGGCCGGGGCTGATGCGGCTGCTCGACCAGATCGACCCCTCATATCGCGATTGAGGTAGTCATGCGTGTGGCGTTTTTCAGTGAGTTCGACGACCCCGAGGAATGGCGCGCGATCCTGGCCGAGCGCGCACCCTGGGTGACACTGGAAGTCTGGCCGGAGATCGAGGATCCTGCGGGCATTGAGGCGGCACTGGTTTACCGCGCACCGCTCGGCTTTTTCCCGAAGCTGCCGGGACTGCGCGGTGTGTTGTCGTTTGCTGCCGGCGTTGACGGGCTGATCGATCATCCGGAGTTGCCCGACGTGCAAGTGGCCCGGATGGTCGATCCGGAGCTTACCCGCACCATGTCGGAATATGTGCTGGGGGCGGTGCTGCATATCCATCGCGAATTCGGCCATTACGCCCGCGAGCAGGCGCGCAAGAACTGGTTTTACGAGCCGCCTAAGCGCACCGACGAGCGAGTGATCGGTATCCTTGGCCGTGGCGTTCTTGGCGGTGCTGCAGCGATAACGTTGGCGCGTCATGGCTTTCCGGTCATGACCTGGAGCCGCAGTCCGGGTGGGCCTGACCAGTCGACCAATTTCACCGGCGCCGACGGCCTGGCCGAGATGCTGCCGCAATGCGCGATCCTGGTCTGTTTGCTGCCGCTGACCGATCGCACGCGCGGCCTGCTCGATAAATCGCTGTTCGACCAATTGCCCCGGGGCGCTGCCCTGATCAATGCCGGGCGGGGAGCGCAGGTGGTCGATGACGATTTGCTCGCAGCACTTGATAGCGGTCAGATTTCCGACGCCATTTTGGATGTTTTTCATATCGAGCCACCGGACGACTCACACCGTTTCTGGACCCATCCGCACGTGCTGATGACGCCGCATATTGCGAGCTACAGCATGCCGATCTCGGCGGCCGTGCCGATCATCGAGAATCTGGAACGCTTGAGGCGCGGCGAGCCTTTGCAGCATCAAGTCACTCGCGAGTCCTGAACGAATGCCGTTCTCACGGGCGGCGTGGGGACGGAAGCGGCGCATAAGATCAAGCTGTCGCCCAACGCAATGATGCAATCAGGCCGGCAGGCCTTGCGCGAGATTAAAGAAAATTAATCCTCGGCAAACGCCTGCTCAATGTCCCGTGTTGTAGGGGTCACCCTATACAGTTTCCAGTCAGGATTACGACCATCTCATCGTTTACTGTGCCTGCCTGTCTGTCTGCGACCAGATCGGCTGTTCGTTGGCCGATCATCGCAGCGTCACTGCTGCTCTTTGGCTGCACTGTCGGCCCCGATTATAAGCGGCCGGAGGCACCAATTCCGCCGAACTGGGCGACCAAGTCAGGCTCGGGTGGGTGGCCGTCGGCCGAGTGGTGGCATGGCTTTGGCTCAGCCAAGCTCGATGGTTATATCGCCGCGGCGCAGACGGCCAATTTCGATATCGCTGCTGCGGTCGCGAGGGTGCGCGAAGCCGACGCCCAGGCGGAGATCGCTGGCGCACCGCTGTTGCCCTCACTCGGCGCCAATGCCAGCGTCACGCATGAGCGTGCGTCGAGTGCCGCCGGGCTTAAGACATTCACCGAATATGCGCCGGGCCTGACCGCCAGCTATGAGCTCGATTTCTGGGGCAAAAACCGGTCGGCACTGACGGCTGCCGAGGCGACCGCGACCGCCAGCCGCTATGATCAGGTGACGGTTGAGCTTACCGTCATGACCAGCGTTGCGACGACTTATTTCCAGGCGATTGAACTGCGCGACCGGCTTGCCGTGGCGGAGGATAATCTTAAGAGCGCCACGACGATCCTGCATGGGCTTGAGCTGCAGGAGACGGCTGGCACGGGGACGGCGCTGGATGTGGCGCAGCAGCAAACAGCCGTCGCGACGCTGAACGCCGTCATTCCGCCGCTGCGCCAACAACTGCGCCAGACGATCGACGCGCTCGCCATTTTAATTGGGCAGCCGCCGGAATCGGTAGATGTCACCGATGGCACATTGGGTGATCTCGCCGTGCCCAAGGTCACCCCGGGCCTGCCCTCTGAATTGCTCGCCCGTCGCCCGGATGTCGCCGCAGCAGAGCAGCAATTGATCTCCGCCAATGCCAATATCGGCGTCGCTCGTGCCGCCTTTTTTCCCAGCATCCAGCTGACGGGATCAGCGGGATTCCTCAGCACTGCGCTCAGCTCCGCCTTCAACCCGGCGAACGGCGTGTTCGCACTCGGCGCCGGGCTGACCCAGCCGATCTTTGAGGGCGGGGCGATCGAGGGCCAGTACGAGTATTCCAAGGCGCATTATGACGAGCTGGTCGCGACATATCGGAAATCGGTGATCTCCGCCTTTGGCAATGTCGAAGACGCGCTGGTCGCCGTCCAGCAAACCGCCGATCAGGTTGAGCGCCAGCAGACAGCGACCAATGCGGCCAGGCGTGCCTACGAAATTGCTCAGGCGCAGCTTCATGCCGGGACGATCAATATCCTGACGGTGCTCAACACCGAGGCAGCCTTGTTTACTGCGCAGGACGCGCTGGTTCAGGCACGGCTATTGCGCCTGCAGGCGCT
>CAIZEE010000268.1 GCA_903931835.1 uncultured Elstera sp. | reverse complement strand
GGGGAACGACGCCGATCCCGAAGGTCGTGCCATCGCGATCGAGAGCATGGGCCGCGTTCCGACTGCGGCCTATGTGCAGGCGGTTCATTGCATCGTGAGCTTCAACCAGCGTGATGCGCTCGCGCGTATCGCCGTGCCGACGCTGCTGATCGCAGGGTCGCTAGACGCCAACGCGCCGGCACCGATGATGGCGCGCATGGCGGAACGCATTCCCGGTGGTGAGTTCGTCGTGCTCGATGGCCTGAACCATATGGCGCATCTCGAAAATCCAAGCCTGTTCAACGAGACGCTTGCGCGGTTTCTAGACCGGCAGGCAGCCTGAGGGAGAAACGATAATGGACGGTGGCGCTTCAGCATTTACGACGACCGAAAAGCAGCGGGAGCTGATCGAGCTCGCTGGATCATTGGGCCGCGAGAAATTCGCCGAACGCGCCGCAAAATGGGATCGGGAGGCATCGTTCCCCTTCGCCAATTATGACGACCTCAGAGCCTCGAAGCTCAGCGCGCTCTGCATCCCAGTGGATCAGGGCGGGTTCGGCGCTGATTTCGCCACCTATTGCATGGTCTCGGCCGAGCTGGGCCGGTATTGCGGTGCTACCGCGCTCACTTTCAACATGCATGTCTGCTCGACCCTATGGACCGGCGTGCTGGCCGACGATCTTGATATGACGCCCCAGCAGCGCGAGACGCATAACCGGCGTCGGCGCGAGCACTATCGCCGAATCGTCGAGGATGGCGCGATCTATGCCCAGCCCTTCTCAGAGGGCGGTGACGCAGCGGCGGGCAAGGCGCCGTTCGGGACGGTCGCGCGCAAGGTCGATGGCGGCTATATCCTGAACGGCAAGAAGATCTTTGCCTCGCTATCTGGTGCTGCGAATTACTACGGCATCCTGTGCACCGAGGAAAAACCGAAGCTCAGCCGCGCCGACACGCTTTATCTGGCGGTTCCAGCGGATGCGGAAGGGGTGTCGGTGGTCGGCGATTGGGATCCGCTCGGCATGCGCGGCACGGTTTCGCGCACGTTGCTGATGAAGGATGTCTTCGTCGCCGATGAGGCCGAATTGATGCCGCAGGGCATCTATTTCCAGGCTGCTAGCCGCTGGCCGCATATGTTCATGACGCTGGCGCCGACCTATATGGGCATCGCGCAGGCCTGCTACGATTTCACCATCCAGTACCTGCGCGGCGAGATGCCGGGCACGCCGCCGGTCAAGCGGCGCATGTATCCGACCAAGCAGATCGCCGTTGCTGAGATGTTCGTGAAGCTGCAGCAGACGCGCGCGCTATTCCTCCATGCGATCTCCGACGCAAAGGTCGATCCGACCTCCGAGGAGCGCATGCGCGCCTATGCGGCCCAGTACACGATCATGGAAAACGCCCAGGACCTGGCGCGGCTTGCCGTGCGGACTTGCGGCGGGCAGTCGATGCTGAAGACGCTGCCGTTGGAACGCATGTATCGCGATGCAAGATGCGGGTCGCTGATGCTGCCCTGGACGGCGGAGTTGTGCATCGATCGGCTGGGCCGCGAGGCGCTGTACAAGCCCGGCGAAACCGACGAGTAGGTTCAGGACCGTTTTCATGGATTTGTCCGTCTGGTTGGAAGACCACGCCGAAGCCTTCCCCGATCGTCCCGCCATCCGGTTTGAGGCGCGCGTTTTAAGCTACCGCGATGCCTATGATCGCGCGCGTCAGCTTGCCGGCATTCTGCAAACCCGGTTTGGCATCCGGCGTGGTGATCGCGTCGCGCATCTTGGCTATAACAGCCCAGACTTCATTCTGCTGGTCTTTGCCTGCGCCAGGCTGGGCGCGATACTGGTGCCGCTCAACTGGCGCCTCGCACCCCGCGAGCATGCCTATATTCTGGGAAACGCCGACGCCTCACTGTTGCTCTATGAGGACAGTTTCCAGCCTGTTGCCGACGAGCTGGCGACCTTCGTGCCGAATTGCCGGCAGGTCACGCTGGATCGATCGACCCACGGCAAACCGTTTCTCGACGAAGAGACTGAACTGCCAGCAGATGGGCTGGACGCGGGGACCTCGCTCGATCTGCCGGTGCTGATCGTCTACACCTCCGGCACCACGGGCCATCCTAAGGGCGCAATGCTGAGCCAGAACGCATTGCTGTGGAATGCGCGCAACGCGATCGCGATGCAGGAGATCACGGCGGAAGATCATGTGCTGACGACCCTGCCGATGTTCCATGTCGGCGGCCTCAATATTCAGACGCTGCCGGTCCTTTATGTGGGTGGGTTGGTGACGCTGCATCGGCGCTTTGACGTTGCCCGGTTCTGGCAGTCGTTGAAGGAGGATCGTCCGAGCCTGACAGTCCTGGTCCCGACCCAGATCGTCGCCTTGCAGAACCATGCAGGATGGCCAGGTGCGGATTTTTCGAGCTTCCGGCTGATCACCACCGGATCGTCGGTCGTCCCGGTCGGGTTGATCGAGGCGGTGCATGCGCGCGGCGTGCCGATCACGCAGGTTTATGGCTCGACCGAGACAGCGCCGTATGCCGCCGGTCTGGCGATTGCTGAAACGCGCAGCCATGCAGGGTCGGTCGGCAAGGCGGCCCCACACTGTCTTCTCCGGGTGGTCAATGACGACGGGGTTGATTGCGCCGCCGGTGAGCGCGGGGAGATCCTGGTTAAAGGCCCGAATGTCATGTCGGGCTATTGGCGCAATCCGGAGGAGACCGAGGCTGCTCTGCAGAATGGCTGGTTCCATACTGGCGATATCGGCCATCTCGACAAGGATGGGCGCCTCTATGTCGACGATCGTAAGAAGGATCTGATCATTTCTGGCGGGGAAAATATCTATCCCGCCGAGCTGGAAGCGATCCTGCTGGAGGATGAGCGGATCGCCGAGGCAGCCGTCATCGCCTCCCCGGATGAGCAATGGGGCGAGGTTGCACTGGCCGTCGTCGTTGCTAAGCCTGATGCGGTTCTGGACGAGGCCGACATCCTGGCGATTTTCGACGGGAAACTAGCCCGGTTCAAACACCCAAAGCGCGTTGCGTTCATCGCCGCATTGCCGCGCAACGCAATGGGAAAATCCCAGAAATTCCGGCTCCGCGCTATGTTGGCGGAGCCGGCATCCTGACCTGTCAGGCGGCTTTGGTCGCGTAACTGGCGGCAAACTCGCGGGCGGCCTCGACGTCTTCCATCATTGGGAAGAGCTTCTTTGGGTGCGGGAACCCGTTGAAGAAATCGTGCCCGGCCTGCTCGTCGGTCACGGCTGTCATCAGCACGGTCTGGCCGGCCTCGGTCAGCGGTTCCAGCAGCAGATTATTGAAGGTATAGGCGGCCTTGCCATGCTGGTCCCACAAATCGGCATTGACCTTGCTCATCCAGGTCTCGTCAAACGGACCATCACCCTTGGCGATGACCGCGTCGGCGACGAATTTGGCGCTGCGATTGGCGAAATTCCCGCCCTGGCCACCGATCGGATCGAAGGTTACGGCTGTGTCGCCAATCGGCATGACCAGCCCGCCTGACGGCAGGCGGCCGAAGGCCTGGCGCACTGTCGGCGAGAACTTGCCCTTCAGCCAGGCATAGGGATCGCCGGTGACATATTCCATGTCATCAACGATGTGATGCTCCCAGGGGGAGATATCGCGGATGATATTGCGCGCTTGTTCGACGACATCTTCGCCTGACTTGCAGTCGTCGAAGCGGTCCAGCGTGCTGCCTTCCTTGGCTTCGAACAGGATGCAATAGGTGGCGCCATAGGTCTTGTGCGTATAGGGCACCCAGAAATATTCGCCGGCATCGCCGAAGAAATCGAATTTGACCGGCGCGTAGGGAATACGGTCGGTGAACCAGTTGCGGACATGCTGGCCGGATTTGCTGCGCAGCATCGCCATGGCAAGCTTGCGCTGCGGCTTGTCATAGACACTGCGCTCGGCATCGCGCGGAATGATCCGCGACAGCTCGGCCTTGCCGGCCGCCAGCACCGTCAAGTCGGATTTGAGCGCGATCTGATCAAGCTGCTCCGGCGTGACCGAGCCGATGACCAGCTTGCCGCCACGGCCTTCCAGATCGCTGAGCCAGCGATGGACGCGCATGCGCTGATCGATACCGCTGCCCTCGCGCCCATATTCGAAATGCCCCTTGGCAACGATCGGCTCGGGAAAGCCGACAACGGGGCTGAAATCGAGCAGCACGCCGCCGCCGCCGAACATATCCTGTGACCAGTAATCCATACCGAGATCGCGCTCGATATCGATCACCTCGTCGTACAGATAGGCCGTACCGGTCGGGGCTGAGTGGTTCAACCACTGGTCCGGCGTCCGGTCGGAATACAGCGTGACGTCGAAATTCTTGGCCAGCAGGGCGTAGGCGAGGATGCAGCCGGCCGGGCCGGCGCCGATGATGGAAACCTTGGTCACGCTGCTTCTCCCGTCACAAAGATGAAATCGTAAGGCGCATCCCGATGAAATGACCCGACATGGCCAAGGCGGCTATCCGTTTCAGGATAGGGATGTCCGGCATCTGCAGCAATATCGGGCAGGCACATCGCAGGCTTGGCCAAATGCGATCGACCAATTGTAGTGTTTACGGTGATCGGGGCTGGAGAGCCCCGCCGACCTGCCAGCCGGAGGATTGCCATGCCCGATAGCGGAAAAGATCCCAAGACGCATTGCCTGCTCGATGATGGCGGGTTCATCGTGCGCAGCGAGCTCGTGCCGTGGACGCGGCTGGAAAAGCCGGGGCTGGAGGCGATCCTGTACAAGATCCTCGCCTTCGATGAGAACACGGGATACATGGTGCTGCTCAACACCTTCGACCCCAATTCCAATTTCCCGCCGCATAAGCATCTGGGTGCTGTTGATATTTTCATGCTGTCGGGCTCGTTCTACTACGATAATGGCAAGGTCTACGCGAACGACTTCATGCGTGAAGCGGGCGGCAACATCCATGCGCCGGCCTCCGACGAAGGTGCTCTGATGCTGGCGATTTTCCACG
>CAIZEE010000267.1 GCA_903931835.1 uncultured Elstera sp. | reverse complement strand
TCGTACCGCTTGTTGAAGCTGCTTGTCATTGAGCATGAGAGTTCCCCTACGCACTTGCGCGGTCCGCTCTCCAGTGACGAGCGACTATATCTCAAACCTGACGGGACCAGCGTCTCGCGCCAAGGCTCGGATTCTACTTACTTGCAATCGAACCCGACCAGACAGGCGGCTAACGGCCAAGTAGCAGTAGTGAGTACAGCCGACATATCCTGATAGACCGCCGGTCCGCGCGAACAAGACCCGAGCGCTCGCGCCAACCATGGGGCGCAGGCGCGGCTGGGAGAAACTGCGACGCAAATGCCCCGCCCTCAATCCTGCTGAAAGGATTGGATCAGGCGGGGCGTCGCTCTGTATTTAGGACCGAAACCGCTTCGACAGCTCCGAGCCAAAGTGCATCGCGACAGCGCGCATCTTGAGCGTCAGAGCCCGTGTTTGAACAGAGTCGGAATCTACTCAGACAAGGGGATGCGCGCGCATCACTGTAAGGAGCATGTGGACAGCGTCAGTGGCTCGACGACAGGAACCCAGCGTTGCGGCATGCGCGCGTTGTGACACATGGCGACCGCGCCCAACGGTATGGCGCGCGCACAAGCGCTTTAGGTACTTTCCGATCCTGACGCACCAAGCGATCGCGCCATAACGTCGCCAACCAATAGATGCGACCAACGCGCTGCATAGGGCTGTGGGTCGTTGTTAGCCGACGGCGCTCGTCCATGCCCGCGTAACTGGAGCCATCATGACTGACAAAGCCCCCGAACCGGGCAGAAGACGTCGAGTCCAGCCGACAAGCCCGGAGGGCGCATCCCCATTGACGAAACGAGATGCTGCCCCCGCGAGGAGGTCGACCCTGCATTTGAAAATGCGCGCCAATGATAACGCGCCGACACCTGCTTCCGCGCCGAGATCCTAGCTTCAAACCGGGATATGCGCCTGATTGGCGCCCAAACCTCCAGGCCAAAGATCAATAACTCCTGAAAGGACGACGGCATGACGTATCAGAGCTTCAATCCCGCCACCGGCAAGCTTCTGAAGAAGTTTGACGAACTGACCGACAAGCAGCTGGAGAGCAAGATCGCGGCGGCCGAGACTTGCTTTGAGACTTGGCGGCACAAGACATATGCCGAACGCGCAGTAATCGTGGCGAAGGCGGCAGAGCTGCTGCACACTTCGGCCGCCGAGTTCGCGCATACGATGACGCTCGAAATGGGCAAACGCATCGGGGAAGCACTTGGAGAGGTGGAGTTCAGCTCGAACATTCTCGCCTACTACGCCAAAAACGCAGAGCGCTTCCTGGCTCCGGTCCAGCTTCATCCGTCCCTCGGTGAAGGCCATATGGAAAGCAGCCCGATCGGCGTGATTTTCTGCGTCGAGCCCTGGAATTTTCCTTACTATCAGCTCGCCCGTGTCGCCGGCCCGCATTTGACGGCGGGCAACGTGGTGGTGGTGAAGCACGCGGGCATCGTGCCGCAATGCGCGATTGCGTTCGAGAAATTGTGGATCGATGCGGGCGCACCCGTCGGTCTCTATACAAATCTTCTGATCTCGCATGATCAG
>CAIZEE010000266.1 GCA_903931835.1 uncultured Elstera sp. | reverse complement strand
TTCGGTCCTCGCCTTGATGCCTTGTCGAATCTTCCGGAACATCGTCCGTAATCTCCTGCCGCAGCTTTGGCCCGTCATGGAGCCGCCGCCCCAGCGCCGCAACGAAGGCGTCATACCGCGCACCGGCCTTCGCCCGTGCCGCCTGCGCGGCGGGTTCGGGGAGCGGCGGTGTGGTGGTCAGCCAGAAGCGGATGAACAGCGCGAGCATATCCGCAGTGATGCGCTGATCCCGCTCAAATCTGGCCGTCTGGCGCGATAGCCGATCGAGCCGGCGGGTGATAGCCGCTTCGTGCATTTCGGCGGCATCTGGCGACAAGAACGAGGTGATCGCAGCCTCGATGATCGCCGAACGGGACAGCTTCTTGCGCGCGGCGATATCGTTGATCTTATCGAGCAGCTCGGCAGGCAGGGTAACGTTGAGGCGATCGCGCATGGCTTACAACTCCATGCCGTCATCGTGATCAAAGGTACGCATCCGATAGGGGCCGCGGAGCGGGCTAGTTTTGCTCTCGTCGGCGCTCGGCGATGAGCTCTCGCAGGCATTCGATGCCGTCATCGGAAAAGGCCATGACGGGATGCTCGTCGGTACCATAGACCCAGATCAGACCGTCTTCGGTGTCCATCTGATCGGTGATCTCGTCGAGAAGGTCTTCGCTTTCGCCGAGGTCCCGGGCAACCCTGGCCAGGGACATGACGGCGTAGACCTTGTTGCGCTGCATCAGGCGGCGAGCTTTTCGGCTTTGGCTTGCTGGGCGGCTTTCCAGTTCCATGGCAAGAGTTCGTGGAGCTGGCTTTGCGGGATGTCGGCGATCCGG
Source organism: uncultured Elstera sp. (assembly GCA_903931835.1). Lineage (GTDB taxonomy): Bacteria > Pseudomonadota > Alphaproteobacteria > Elsterales > Elsteraceae > CAIZEE01. Next base: position 3,129 of record CAIZEE010000266.1, on the reverse strand, counting down.
GCGAGCACGTCGGTGAACCAGGCCAGCGGATCGACCCCGTTCAGTCGAGCCGTACCGAAGAAGCTGAACATCATCGCTGCACGCTCCCCGCCCCGATCCGAGCCCACAAATAGCCAGGCTTTCCTGCCCCGGGCCACGCCGCGCATCTGGCGTTCTGCGGCGTTGTTCGTGAGACAGATCCGGCCATCGGTCAGGAACGTGGTGAAGCCATCCCAGTCGTTGAGCAGATAGTTGATGGCCTGCGCCACGGGATCATGACGCGACAGTGCTTTTCGCTGCTCGCGCATCCAGGCTTCGAAGCCGCAGACCAGGGGAGCGACGCGTTCCTGGCGCACCTGCAGCCGGGTATCGGCGCTCTGGCCATTGATCTCTCGCTCGATCGCAAAGATCTGGTCAATTTGCTCCAGCGCTTCCTTCGCCAGCGGCGAGATCAGCGGCGTTCTTCCCTTCTTGCGCTTGAGCTGATGCGCAACATCAACCAGTTCGAAGAATTGACGACGCGAATGGGCCCAGCAGTTTGCCCGGGTCATGGGCTTGTCCGCCCAGCCTTCACGGAACATCTCGTTGAAGCCGGCATAGCGGTCGACCTGAAGGATTCCCGTGTATCCGGCCAGATGACCGCGCGGATGCTCGCCCTTGCGATTGCGCGAGTAGTAGCAGACCACCACCGGCGGCGCGGTTCCCCCGAACGGTTGGTCGTCGCGCACATAGCCCCATATCCGGGCAATGTCGGTTTTGTACTTCGCCAGCAGCGGCACGGTCGTGTCGTCGCCATGGAGCCGCATGCCCGCAAGGGCGTGGGCCTCCATCAACAGGAACAAGGGCTTTGTTACCACGCTGATGGCGCCGACCTGGTCAGCCAGCGTCGACAGGCTCAGCTCGATGCCCTCGCTGGCCAGGCGATCACGCTGGCTGTTGAGAGGCTGGTGCAGGCCATATTTCTGGAACACCAGGCTGGCCAGGAAGTGTGGCCCGAACATGCCCCGCGGCGTGACGTGGAAGGGCGCCGGCGGTTGGCTGATCTTCTCGCAATGACGGCAGGAGACCTTTTCACGGATAGTCTGGATGACCTTGTGACGCGCAGGCACCTTCTCGAGCGTTTCGGTGATGACGGCCGGAAGATGGCTGAGGTCGTCGGAACCGCAGCACGGGCACAGCTCGGGCGCCGGGATGATGACCTTCTCGCGCGGCAGGCTGGGATCGAAATCGCGGCGCGCGGTCTTCTTGCGGGTGAAGGCCGCCACGGTCGTCGTCTTGGCTGCCGCCATCTGGCCAAGCAACTCGGCCGCGGCAGCGTCGGCCTCCAGGTCTTCCAAGGTCAGTTCGAGCTGGTCGAGCAGGCGCCGGCTGCGCTCGGAACTGGCACCGTATTTGTCGCGGCGCATCTTGGCATTCATCAATTCAAGATGTGCGTTGCGGGCCAGCAGATCGGCGTTGATCGCCCGAACCCGAGCCGCTTCCGCCTCGGCTTTCAGAGCCTTCACCAGGGTCTTGTGGTTCAGTTCACGAGCGGCGGCGAGCTCAGCCCGAAGCTGCAAAAGCTCACCCGATGCATCGCCCGAAGCCATGCCCTCCTGTACCAGGAATGCTGTCAAAAGCCCAGCATTTTCGGGGATTTTCGGTTATGGCAGCGACATCGGACAAGCGATTTTCTCAGCCAGATTGCCGCTGGAGAGGCCTCAGCCAACCCGGGTCGGACGCCAGGTTTCCTGCGGATTGCGCCAGTCGATCCCCTCGAGCAGGCAAGCCATCGCCGAGGCCGAAATCGCAACCGTGCCATCCTTCGCCGTCGGCCAGACAAAGCGTCCCCGCTCAAGCCGGCGGGCGAAGAGCGACATGCCGATGCCGTCGTGCCACAAAATTTTACAAAGCGATCCATTCCGGCCGCGAAAGACATAGAGATCGCCAGCGTGGACGTCTTTTTTCAAGACCTCCTGCACCTGCCGGGCAAGTGAACGCATCCCGCGGCGCATGTCAGTGTGACCCAGCGCGAGCCAGATCCTGCTGCCGCTCGGCACGGAAATCATCGGACAAGAGCCTTCAGCACTGCTGCCGCCAAGGCCGGCGAGGCTGACGCAAAGACGCTCACCCGGCCGCCCTGCGCCAGGTCGATAACGAGGGTGGGCTGTACGGTCGGCGGCGCGGCACAGTCATCAACCACCACGGCTTCGGTGAACCCGGTCTCGCCCGGAGTTGCAGGGCCGGGCCCCTCTACCGGCTGCCATAGCTTACGCCGCCAAGTGTAAATCAGGCCCGTCGATACGTCGTGCCGCCGGGCGACCTCCGCCACGCAGCAGCCTTCATCTGAAAACGCCTCCGTAAGGATCTGCAGACGTTCTGCCTCGCTCCACCGACGTCGGCGCTCAGGCCCAGAAAAAATCGTCATCTGACCCACCAAACCGCTCCTAAGCTCGCTCTCAAGAGCGCCCTTAAGACCAGTCTATCGTCAATCCCGCTAGGCGGCCGCTATCGGAGGCGTACTTACGATGGGGAGCCGGGCAGGTTTCAGATCTCGGTCCGTTCCGATAACGTATGCGTCAGAGGCAACTCCGAAACGCCCTCTGGCGACCGTAGGCTGTCGAAAGGCACCTGCGCTGGCATTCCTTCACCGCAAGACCATCGTACATCCGCAAACGAGATACGTTGGCTTTTAAAAGTGACGAGTGACCGAGATCCCATAAGTACGTGGCGCGCCTGGCTCAGAAAAAGCACCAACCGGCGCCAGAATGTTGATACCAGCATCGTAATAAACATTACCAATGTTCTTTACGAACCCGGAAATCGACGTTTTTCCGTCGGCCAAAGTCCAGGTTTCAGTGAAGTTCACCAGGGTATGAGCAGGTTCAACGATGTTGTTAGACGCATCCGCATACCACTTCGCGGTATATGTCGCTGACACCGCACTCAGGAACGTGCCCGCATCGGCGTGCAGTGTATAGCGCATCGATCCGTTGAGTCCCAACTTGGGAGCGCTAACCAGTTGTTTGCCGGCGCCGTCACGAGCCGCCGAATCTAATTCACCATCAGTGGCAAAAGAATAGAATGGCGCATTGAGGTATTTGGTGTATTTCGCATCAAGGTAGCCCAGGCCACCCGAAATCACCAGATCGCGCAGCGGGCGAGCTTCGA
>CAIZEE010000265.1 GCA_903931835.1 uncultured Elstera sp. | reverse complement strand
TGGACTGCGGCCGGGTCGAAATCGAGCGTAAGGCGCGTCGTCATCGATCCGATCGATCCGCCACCGCCGACGATCAGGATGCGCTTGCCGGCGATGCGCTGCATGACCTCCGTCGTCTTGGCTGCGAAGTCTGCGGCGAGCAGGGATACGGGCCGGCGCACGACGATCTGGTCGAGCTCCGCCGCAGTTGGCCGCTCGCTGGTCATCAGGCTAGACACCATCGCCGGGCTTCCGGCCTGGTTCGTCGGCAAAGGGGCGTTTGACCTCGCCATTGCGGACGTGTCGGTCGATCAGGTAGCGGGGCCGGTTCTTAACCTCATCGAAGATCAGGCTGACATATTCGCCGAGTATGCCGAGGAAGATCAGCTGGATGCCGCCGATCAGACTGGTCGCGGTGAATTCGGACGCCCAGCCCGGCACCGAACGCACGCTCAGAATGTAAGCGCCGACCTGCGCCAACATGCTGACCAGGCTGAACGCGGCGATGGCGATGCCCATCATGGTGCAGAAGCGCAAGGGCACGTTCGAGAAGGAGAAGATGCCGTTGATCGCGAAATTGAACAGCGTGGAGATGCGATATTTGGTCTTGCCGTGTTCGCGCTTGGCCGGTTGATAGGGCAAATAGACGATGTTGAAGCCGACCCAACCGATAAGCCCGCGTAAGAAGGGATTGTGCTCGCGCATCCGCTCCTTGAAGACGCGCACGACGCGCTTCGACATCAGCCGGAAATCGGCCGCGCCATTGCCGAGATCAACGGAGCCGATTTTCATCAGCAACTCGTAGAAAAGCCGCGAGGAAACCCGCTTAAAAAACCGCGTTTCCCGGCCGTCCTGACGCAAGGTCTGGACGATTTCGGCACCTTGTTCCCAGTATCGGATCATCTCGGGGATCAGCGTGGGCGGATGCTGCAAATCGCTGTCGAGCATGACGAGCGCATCACCGTCGCTGTGATCCAATCCGGCGATCAGCGCTGCCTGTTGGCCGAACCGCCGGGACATGACCAGGACCTGAACGCGGGGGTCCTTGGCGCTGATCTCCGCCAGGATTGTCTCCGTCCGATCATGCGAGGGATCGACGACATAGATGATCGACACGCGATACTGATCGGCCAGCGTCGCAATCGCGCGCGTCAATTCGGCATGAAAGGCGCCAATGACCTCTTCCTCGCGGAAAACCGGGCACAGGATATCGATCGATTTTTTGGACGGCGTCTCGGGCATAGGCGGCTTTCAAATCACGTCACGGGCGGAGTCGGGCGGGCATGCTCAGAGGTTGATGCGCCCGCTCAATGTCGACCAATCATCGATCGCCTGCTCGTAATCGCCCGGACGCCCGATGTCCAGCCAGTAACCATTATGCGGTTCCACTGCGATCGGCTCGTTCTTCGCCAGAAGGGCCAGCAGAAGCTGATCGAAGCCGTAAGGCTGCCCGTCTGGGATCCAATCGAGGATGCGTTTGCTCACGCAATAAATGCCCATGCTGACGAAATACGCCGTGCTTGGCTTTTCCTCGAATTTGATCAGGCGCTTCTGTTCGTCGAGCACGAGCACGCCATAATCGATCTTCTGTTCGCGCGGCGAGGCGAAGACGGTGAACAGCCTGTCTTCACGCTCGTGCTTCGCCAAGTAATCGGAAAACAGGAGATCGGTCAGCAGATCGCCATTCATCACCAGAAAGTGATCCGGCAGATCGCCGATCAATTTCAGCGGGCCAACGGTGCTGAGCGGCTTGTCCTCCAGTGAATAATCGATCTTCACCTGCCATTTGGAGCCGTCGCCGAAATAAGCGCGCATCAGGTCGGCCTGGTGATTGACCGCCAAGGTGATGTGCTCGAAGCCTTGTTTCGCCAGTTGCCGGACAATGATTTCCAGAATCGGCGAATCGCCAATGGGCATTAATGGCTTCGGCAGGGAGATGGTATAGGGGCGCAACCGCGTGCCGCGCCCGCCGGCAAGAATAACTGCTCGCTTCATGGACAATATCTGTCGCCTTGTTGACTCAGCCTGAAAGGTTATTCATTTCCTGCGCGGATTTATTCTGACACTTGGCCCGATTAGTCAGTAAATTCTGCAAGATGTATGCGCCATAACGATCGCGCCGATCATGCTGCGACGCTGCCTCCTTGCCAAGTTATTTAGCGCAAATGACCATGACAAGGCTTTGTTTATAGGAGTAGTTTCCCTCGGATTTTTTGTGTCTATGGTGCCGCAGGCTGCGGATAGGGTTGGACGGTATGGTGGGGCGATGATCGGACCGGCGCGGTTGGGCGATATCACACGAGGCCTCGCCTCTCTGGCGCTCGGCCTGCTGGTCGCGATGATTCTTTTGGGGCCGCAGCATCACGCCGACTTCTGGGCGATCGATGATCACGAGCTCATCGAATTCTACACGGGCGCGTCTCCAGATCGGCCGGCGCTCCGACCGTTATCCGGCGCCGATAATACGGCGACGCTGTCGGACCTGCCGTCCGAACTAATGAGCACGGAGGTTGGCGCGCCGGGTGTGAGCCTACGCTATCGTCCGGTTTACTACGCGCTGCGCCTATTGGAAGTGGATCTTTGGGGCGGCAATCCGGCTGATTACTATCGCGTCAGAACAGTGATGTTCGGCGTTTTGCTGGCGTCCATCCTGTGGGTCGGCTGGGTTGCTGTCGGACCTCTGGGTGCTGTTCTAATGGTTCTATTCGCCCTGAATCTGCGGATGTGGGGCGATGTGTGGTGCCGGCTTGGCACCTCGGAGCAATATGCCGCCGTCGGTTTGGCGCTGTTTCTGATCGGCTTCGGACATCAGATCCGTAGCTTCTTCCGCCGGGATAGGGCGTCGTGGACTGGTAGTGCCATGCTGCTCGGCCTCGGGCTCATTATGGCCGCCGGGTCGAAAGAAAACTTCGTGTTCATGGCGGTCCCGGTTTTCCTCATCGGCGCCTATGGCCTCTACCATAGGCGGATTGCGGCCTGGGCAGCAGGCTTCGTCGCCCTCAGCCTCGCCTTCACAAGCTTCATCGCCCTTGCCATCGCGCGGGCGGCGGGCCGGGCCGGGGCTGATGTCTACGGCAATGCCGTGTCGGTGACGTCGCGCGCCCAAGCGCCGATTGTGTTTCTGCGCCAATTCGCCAAAGGCGGTAAGTTCGACGCCCTGTCGCCGTTTCATACTGTCGTCGCGATCGGCGCGTCGTTGGCTGTCTTGGTCGCTTTGGCCGGGCTTCTCTGTGTGGTTTACCTGTGGCTTCGACCCTCGGCGCGGGCTCGTGTCCGGCGCGGTTTGGGTTTCGTCGTGGCGATCAATCTGCTCGCCGTGGTTTGGGCTTTGTGGGAGGTTATTTTCTACGGCGGCAACTGGCCATCGGGGACCCATTATGACTTCCCGGGCTTGCTGATTCTGTTGGTCTTCGCGGGATCGGTCGCCGCAATCGCCTCGTTATTGTTGGGTCCGGGCCGGTTGCGATCAGGCCTCAGCGTGTTGGGGTTCGTCGGCCTGCTTGCGTATCAAGCTTGCTATATCGGCTTTGACTTTCCGCTCATCCAGGCGGCTGAACATAACGTCTTGCGGACCCGACAATTCAGCGGCGACCTTCAGCGCATCGTCGATCAATCGGCGCTGCATCCGGATTGGCCGATCATTGTCGAGGCGGCGGTCGCCTGGGATTACGAGCCGGTCGTGACCTTGGTGGACTGGTTGCGCTGGAAGAATGTTCGCAGCAAGGTCTTCCTGCGCGTTGCAGGCCCCAAACCGGGAACGGTCGTCAACGGGTTTGATGAAAAGCTGCTGGACGTCCTGCGTCGGATATCTGATAGTGGTGCCTCCGGTTACCAGCCGATCGCAATGCTTGATCCCGCGAGGGAGGCTGAACACCAATGCTTCAGCGTCAGTTATTCCGGCCCGGCAAGCCCGTCATGCGAGCCGCTGCCGCTACGCTTCATGGGGGATTGATCGGCCGATATCGAGTCCGCCCGGCGCTTAGCTTCTCATCTTTGCCTCGACCCGGTATGTTCGGGCATCAGGTCCGGGCATTCAGTGCCTACGGGCCGCTTCTCTAGGGATCAGAATTGGACCTGAAAACCATCGAACAACCCGCCTTGGCCGCCAGTCTGTCGCCGCTATCCGAAAAGCCGCGATTGGAGTTCCTGGACGGGCTCCGGGGATGGGCGTCGCTTATGGTTCTGTTCAGTCATCTGATCGCGTGTTTCCTCGCCGTGTCGACGGTCCAATATCGGACGATCTATCTCAGATTCCCGTCCGACGGCTCCCTTGCGGTCTATGTATTTTTCGTTCTGTCGGGCTTCGTCTTGCGGGAAAGCAATATCCGATCGGCCAATCTCAATCTGGTTGTGCTGATGGCGACGCGATATCTGCGCCTGCTCATTCCCATTCTGGCGATGAGCGTGCTGGTCTATCTGCTCCTACGCTTTCATCTTATGTACAACACGATCGCAGCGCCGACGCCGAACTCGGCCGGCGGGTGGTGGCTCTGTCTCTTCTATAAATTCGGGCCGTCGGTCAGGCATGCACTGCGATTTGCCTTTTACGACGTCTTCTTCAATTACAGCCAGGATGTGTCCTATAACTCGTCACTATGGACCATGCCCAATGAGCTGCTGGGCTCTTTCCTGGTTTATATAATGGCCTCGGTTCGCGGCAGGCAGACAACCGTCAATTGGGGGCTGGTTGGCGGTGGCGTCTTCTTTTGGCTGATGGGCCTGCCGATCATGACCTGCTTCATCGCCGGTTTCTTCATTGCCGATCTGTATCGCAACAGCCAGCACCTTGTCGGGTCATGGATAACCAATAGCCTTGCCGCTCTGCTGTTCTTAGGCATCGCCGAACTGTTCTCCCTGGATCCTGAGCGCATATTTCCC
>CAIZEE010000264.1 GCA_903931835.1 uncultured Elstera sp. | reverse complement strand
CGCCTCCGGCACCGATACACTCTACGCGCGTGTCAATGACGGCAACGGCTGGAGCAATTGGGCGGTGATCACGATCACCGCTCCACCCGACACGCCGCCGGTCGTCACCGTGATCCCCCAGAGGGGAACCCAACCAGTGTTCGGGACGTCGATTGCGGCTTCAAGCCTGTTCTCAGCCGGCGCCTCGACAACCTCATACGAGTTCTATGACGCCACGCCCGGCATCGGCTCCGTCACCATCGACGGAGCGAGGCTTGCCAAGGACACGACCTCGGCCACGGTGTCGGCGTCGGACCTGGGTAACGTAAACGTGATTGCCGGCAACGGCGCCGATACCGTTTATGAACGCGCCTATGACGGGTTTGCCTGGGGCAACTGGACCGCAGTGACGGTAACGGGCGTGTACGTCCCACCAACCATCACCGCACAGTCCCTCGCGCCGTCATCAAGCGCGCTCCCCGACTATGGCTTTGGGCAATTGTTCACCACCACGGATGCGCAGAATCTGACGATTCAGAGTTATCAGTTCTACGATGCCGCCTCCAACCCTGCGGTGACGGCAGCGGGCGCGATTGAAATAGGCGGTGTCGCGCAAGCCGCCAACACAGTCATCTCGGTTCCGCAAAGCGGACTTTCGGGCTTCTCCTTCGTCGCCTCCGGCACCGATACGCTCTACGCGCGGGTCAGTGACGGCATCGGGTGGAGCAGTTGGACGGCCATCACAATCACTGCACCGACTGACCAGCCGCCGGTCGTCACCGCGACACCCCACACTGCGGCGCCGGGGACATCGATTGTAGTTTCAAGCCTGTTCTCAGCCGGCGCCTCGGCAACCGCATACGAGTTCTATGACGCTACGCCCGGCATCGGCTCCATCACGATCGGCGGAGCAACGCTTGCAAAGGACACGACCTCGGCCAGCGTGTTGGCATCGGCTCTGAGCACAGTGGACGTAATCGCTGGCAACGGCGCCGACACGGTTTATGAACGCGCCTATGACGGGCTTGCCTGGGGCAATTGGACCGCAGTGACGGTAACGGGAAGCTCCTCCGCTTCCACCGCCGCACCGACGTCGCATATCGTGCCGAGCTTTGCGTCTTCGGGAAGCGCGACTCCATCACATCTCGCCTCGGCGCGCTCGGTGATCAATCCGACCTCTCTCCTCAGCGAACCGTTGCACCAACTCTCGATGCAGGTCGCATCTCGAATTTCCTAAGGGGGCCGCCGCTCCCTGACGTGATCACAGCGACCTGATTTTCACAGACGGGTCGCTCGGCGGCGGCCTAGCCAGGCTCTTATCGATTGAAATAGCATGGCGTCGTTAGCCCCTACCCAACCGCGCAAAACCCGCTACACTGATGCCAACGCCTTAAACCGAGGCGTCCGTATCGCAAGGAGCTGAAAAATGTCAGCGCTGAGCATAAATTCGCCGACCGCCTATTCCTTCCAAGGCGGTGTTCTGGACCAGTATCTGGTCAATGTTAACCTCGCCGTGAACGAGACGCTGCTCAACACCGAGTTCAAGGCGTTGCGGGCCAGTCAGACTCTTCAATCCGGGAATTTGTCGCCATTGGCGGCGTGGAAGGCGCGCAATACGATCTCGTCGGCCTACGACAGTATCACCAGCACGCTCGCCACATCGCAGAACCTGGCGCTGTTCGGCGCAAATTATGTCTCCGCCTCGGCCAAAGGGCAGGTGTCGGTTTCTTCCCCCGGCTACAACTCGCTGCTTCAGACGGCGAATGCCGGCGACAGTACCGGGTACCTCGCGCATCTGATCGCAGCGAGCGCCACGCCGGTTCAGCCTGCACCTCTGATCCTCAACGTGACGGCTTAACGCGGGCACGAGCCTTATGAGGCCGGCACCCGCGTTTGCGATGTGCTTTAGAACGAGAAGCGCACGCCCAGCTTGAAGATATTGTCATTCTCCGAGACGCTGCCGCTCGTGTTGAAGATATGCATGTATCGGTAGGCGGGCACTACCGCCCAGCTATCGGTCAATCTGATGGTAACGCCCGCCTCGCCCAGGACGACCGGGTCGTTGATTGTTGATGTATTCTCGGTGAAGGCGCGGCCATTGGTTTCGGTAAAATGGCCGGCAGTTCCATCAGCGCGGGCATAGCCGAACCCACCACCGACATAGGGGGTGAAGCGGCCTCGCAAGGCGATATCGTAGAACACGTTCGCCGTCGCAACGTAGCGATTATGTTCGCCGCCCGAATTTGTGCTGAGCTTGCTGCCATTGAGCCCAGGGAAAGTGCCATCCGTACTGAGCGGATCAACCGAAGCCGTGGTGAAATGCGCGTAGTCGATTTCACCCTCAACACGCAGGCTCCAGGGCAGCCGATAACCGATACCGAGGCTGACTGTCGGGCCGATATTATAGGTCGTTGTATTGGTGCCCGGACCCGTCGTCGCGCCGCTCGAAAACACCGCCGCTGAATTGGTGGTATCCATCCGCCAAAGGCCGCCAACACTGCCCGTCACATAGAATGGCCCCTCCGCCATCGCGGCCGTGCTAAGGAAAGAGAGCGCTGCGAAGGAAGCCAGACCGGCTATTTTACTACGTAGAGACATAAGCATTTATATTCTACCCAAAATGGCCGCAAAAACTGCCGCCTCAACCACTGTAATGCCCTTGTATTTGAAGTAACACGCTTTGAAAAGTAGAAAACCGGCGATTGCAATCTTTCTAGGAGCAACGCAAATAAAAATTCACCAGGCGCGGTAACCCGATACCCAAACTACTTGCCGCCAACGTCAGAGCGTGCTGAAGCGAGCGTCAAAATTGGGAGCAGCGCCAGGCATAAAGGATCGGCTGGGTCCAAATCGAACCGTGAATGAGACCCTGCCTGCAGGAAGGAGAGGGCGTTTCACGTTTCAGGTTGAGTTAGCCTTAAACGATCGCACTCTACGGGCCGATCGTCTGCCGGACCTTGGCGGCGAGCTGCTGCTGGGTGAAGGGTTTCGGCAGAAACGCCGTGCCGTAATCCACGATGCCGTTATGAACGATGGCGTTGCGCGTATAGCCCGTGGTGTAGAGTACTTTGAGATTGGGCTTGCGCGCCTGTGCGAGATCAGCGAGCTGACGGCCGGTCATCTCCGGCATAACGATATCGGTGAAGAGCAGCGCCACGCGCGGCTGCGCGTCGAGCAAAGTCAAGGCCTCGCTCGGCAAGCCTGCATGGATGACCGTGTAGCCAAGATCCCGCAACGCGTCGACCGTCATGTTGCGGACGGCAACATCGTCCTCGACCAACAGGATGACCTCCTCCGTCTTGCCGCTTAGCGACAGCTCGGTGGGTCCAGTCTCGCCCGTGGCCGGCGCCTCTCCGACATAGCGCGGCAGATAGATTTTGACTGTCGTGCCCTGCCCGATTTCGGAATAGATCGCGACATGCCCGCGCGATTGCTTGACGAAGCCAAAGACCTGGCTGAGGCCAAGCCCGGTGCCCTTGCCCACACCCTTCGTCGTATAAAACGGATCGAATGCCCGCTCGATCACTTCGGGCGCCATGCCGATGCCGGTATCAGTAACCGAGATCAGCACATATTGTCCGGCCGTCACCTCCTCCTGCTGTGCGGCATAGCGCTCATCAAGCTCGGCGTTGCCGGTTTCCATCGTCAACTTGCCGCCATCGGGCATCGCGTCACGGGCATTGATCGCGAGGTTGACCAGCGCGCTTTCAAGCTGCGTCGGATCGGCAAAGGCCTTCCATAGACCGCCGACCAGCACCGTTTCGAAATGGATCTGTTCGCCGATGGTGCGGCGAAGCAGCTCGGCCATGCCGCCGACCAGCTTGTTGGCGTCGAGCGCGCTCGGCTGCAGGGGTTGCTGGCGGGAAAAAGCAAGCAATCGGGCGGTCAATGACGCTGCGCGATTGGCGCCGTCAGTCGCGTTGTCGATATATTTGAGGATCGCCGGACTTTCTGTGCCGGCGAGCCGCCGACGTGCCATATCGAGCGACCCCAGCACAATCGCCAGCATATTGTTGAAGTCATGGGCGATGCCGCTGGTGAGCTGGCCGACGGCTTCCATCTTCTGCAACTGCCGGACCTGGCTTTCGGCGAAATGGCGTGTCGATACTTCCTGCTCAAGCTCGTGATTGACCGCCCGCATCGCGCGCAGACGGCGGCGCGCGTCATAGAGCGTGAACGCGCCGAGCGCAAATACCCCGAACAGGCTTATGAACAGCATCAATTCGGCAGTGCCGTTCAACCAAAGGCGCAGGTTTCCCCGCTCATCAATGACCCGGCTTTCTTCTGCCCGCATGTCGTCAAGCAGCGCGCGAATCTCGATCATCATCCGATCGCCGTCATCGTTATTTACGACCGCCAGCGCTTCATCGGCATGGCCGGAAGTGCGCAGATCCACTGTCTGTTGAAGCTCGCTGAGCTTCGCCGCCAACAGCGACCGCAGGTGCGCGACTGCCTCCATTTCGACCGGGTTATTGGTGACGACGTGATCGAGCCTGCCAAGCTCACTGGTAAGCTTACCCCGCGCGGTCTCATAGGGATCGAGGTAGCTGAGCTTACCGGTCAGCAGATAGCCGCGCTGGCCGGTCTCGGTATCGGCGGCAAGCGTATGGATATAGTTGAGCTCGTTCACCGCCTCCAGCGCATGGCGCACACTCACGCCGACATGCGCGCGCTCCAGCGACAGAAAGACAGCACCCGCCGCCGTCAGCGACAGCAGAATAAACCCGCCCAGCAACGGTAACAGCGACAGGTCGGATTTGCTGCGCCAGATCATCCGATTACCATAAACAGGCTCGCCAAGCGCGTCACCAGCTTATGGTACTGAACTTTCGCATCTCCGGAGTGAGATCGCCCGACATGATGTTCTGATTGGCGCGCAGCTGTTCTACTGCCGCGTGCATCGTACCCAGCGCGTCAGCAGCCGGCAACCGATGCTCGCGCATCTCGGCGGCGGCCTCATTAACGCTATCCAGCCGGTCGAGAGAAAACAGACCAAGGGAAATCGTAATGGCAAGAACAGGGGCAAACGCTGGGAGCAGCTTCTTCCCAATCGCCATATTATTCAACGCGTTCATACTGTTATACCCCCTGCAATCGACCGATCGCCATTCAGGCAAACTACGTACGACTACCGGCTTTGACAATTCACCGGCGGCGCATGCGTCGGCACGTCACAACCGCTGATACGGGCTTATGAACAAATGGCCGGCGGCCGCGCGCGCGCAAAACCGCTCGCGATGTCATAGGCATGGCCGAGCTGCAGTACCGCTAAATCCGTCTTGCCGATGATTTGAATGCCGGCGGGCAGACCATTTTTGCCGAAGCCCGCAGGCGCTCCTAATGCCGGCAATCCGGCCATCGTCGCCGGCACGACTACCTCCATCCAGCGGTGATAAGTGTCCATCGTCCGGCCCGCGATCTCACGCGGCCATGTCAGGGAGGCATCGAACGGCCAGAGCTGGGCGGTCGGCAGGACCAGGAAGTCCCAGCGTTCCAATGCCGCCATGACCGCATGATACCAGTCCGTTCGCGCAGTGCTCGCCGCCCAAACCTGCGCGGCGGACAGATGCATTCCCTGTTCAATCTCCCAGATCGCCTCCGGCTTCAACAGCGCCCGTGTCCCCTCCTTGGCATAAAGGCCGCCCAGTCCAGCCGCGACAATGGCGCCACGCAGCGTCAACCAAGCATCCCATAGTCGCGGCATCGGGAAATCGATCGTGGCCCCCTCGACCGAACAGCCGAGATCACCGAAATGGCAGAGGGCCGCCTCGCTAGTCTCAAGTATGCCGGGCTCCATCGCAAGGTAGCCGCCGAAATCGCCAAGCCAGCCGATCCGCACCCCCTTGTGATCGCGCATCAGCGGTGCAGCGAATACACTGGCATCCTCCCGCAGCGTCAGGGGCTCGCGCGCATCGAACCCGGCCAAGGTGGATAGCAGCATCGCGACATCGGCGACGGTGCGGCCCATTGGTCCGTTGGTCGCCAATTGCTGCAGGAAAATTTCGGGCGACGGGCCGCCTGGAACCCGGCCAAAAGACGGGCGGAGGCCAAAAACATTGTTCCACCCGGCCGGATTGCGCAGCGAGCCCATCATGTCACTGCCATCGGCAACGGGCAGCATTTGGAGCGCCAACGCCACCGCCGCACCGCCGCTACTGCCGCCACCGGATCGGGCCTTGTCCCAGGCGTTTTTGGTGGTCCCGAAAACGGTATTGTAGCTGTGTGAGCCAAGACCGAATTCTGGCGTGTTGGTCTTGCCGATCAGAATGGCACCTGCGGCGCGGATACGCTCGACAATGATCGAGTCCGATGCCGGCACAAGATCGCGGAAGATCGGCGAACCCATGCTGGTCGGGATTCCAGCGGCATTCGTCAGATCCTTTGGCGCTTGCGGAAAGCCATGCATCCAGCCGCGCGACCGGCCAGATTTAAGCTCCCGGTCGCATTCATCAGCCTCGGCCAACAGAGTGTCTGCCGGACGCAACGAGACGATCGCCACGTGATCGCCATTGAGTGCGGCGATCCGGCCAAGCGTCGCCGTCATGACGTCGCGGCAGGAAATTTGCCGGCGATGGATGGCGTCCGACAGCTCTCTAGCGGACTGGACTAGGATTCCCTCAGACATGATCGGACGGTAGCGCCGCCTCCTCCTCCCGTCGAGTGGATGCCGGCGGCATCAACGCCTTGATAAGGGCGGCGCGAAGCTTCAGCGGCGTCACCGGCTTGTACATGATCAGGCGGACACCGCCCGCTCGTTTGTGCAGGTCGAGGGCCGTATCGCCGGTAATGACGACGGCCGGCAAATACTCACCCAGCATCGCGTCGATCTGCTGCAGCAATCGGTCACCTGTTTCGCCCGCACGCAAGCGCTGATCAAGCAGCAGGATTTCAGGCCTGAACTCCCGCGTTTCCAATCTTGCCAGGGCCGAGGTTATGGAGCGTGCACTGACCACCTGACAATTCCAGGCGCGCAACACATGTTCCATGGCATCGATGATGACCGGTTCGTCGTCGACCAGGAAGACCCGCCTGCCCTCAAGCTCGAGCCCCGAAGCCTCCTGCATAGGTGCCGGTTCAGCCCGTTGCGTTGGCGCCACAATCGGGAAACCCGCAGAGAAGACCGAGCCGCGCCCCAAGACCGATCGCACCCTGATCTTGGTTTCAAGCGTGCGGGCCAATCCATCGGCAATCGCCAGGCCGAGGCCAAGGCCCGGCTCGGGCGTTTCGTCATGAGATCCCGTATAGAACTCGCGAAAAATTGTCGTCAGCCGGTCCTTGCGAATGCCGACACCGGTATCCCAAATCTCGATCCGAGTATGGTGAGCGCCAAATCGGCGGCAGCCGATCAGAACGCCGCCTTTGCGCGTGTGTTTGATGGCGTTCACCGCGAGGTTACGCAACATACGCATCAGTAGCGTCGGATCGGTTTCCAGCTCTACGGTCGTTGGGACGATTTTCAGCGATAATCCCTTTTCGCTCGCCCAGGGTCGAAGCTCCTGGTGAAGGTCATCGAATAGCGTTTGCAGCCGGATCGACCGGATATTGGGCTGAATAACGCCCGCCTCGATCTTGGCGATATCGAGGAAGCTCTCGAGGAGCTGATCCAGACCATGCAACGCGTTCTTGATCGCCTCGATCGGTCGCTTGGCGGTCTCGCCGCTTTCGCGTTCAATACTGTCGGTGATCAGCGCAATCGCGTGGACCGGTTGGCGGATATCGTGGCTGATGCCGGCGATGAACTGGCTTTTGGCCCGGCTTGCCTGTTCGACGCGCAGCTTCTCGGCCGTGAGATCCTGGATCAATTCCTCGCGCTGAAACCGCAGGCCGATCGCTTCGCCCAGAATGCCGTAAAATTGCCGGCTATAGGCCAGATTGACCGCAAGAAAGGTGAGGCCCAGGCCAGCCTCGATGACCGATTGCGTGTCGCCGTGGAAAACCAAACGGATCAGCAGCGGCATCATCGTTGGGATAGCAAAGACCGCATAGATCTCAAAAAAAGCGGAAAGAGAGGATACTGCCCCCGCCGTCATGCCGGACAACGCCAACACGATCAGGATGATTTCACGTGGCGCGCTGAAGTCATACCCGATCAGCCCGAGCACCCCCCACAAGCAGCCCGAAGCGGCCGAGCCGAATAAGAACTGCCGGTAAATCGCCCTGACATGGCCGGGATGATCAAGGCGCGAGATTGCGGAATACCAGCCGACAGTGCGCAAGAGCGTTAGCCCAACTAAGGCGCCCCACCAGATCAGGACGAGGAGACCACCGCTGCGAAGCGCCTGTGCCGGGCCGACCAGCGTCGCCGCGACAACATTGGCGATCAAAACGAAACGCAGATTGTCGTGCAGCGCCTTGACGCGCGCGGCCAGGACATGCGGCGCCAGGTTATCAATGGGCTTGTTCGGATGCGTGCTCACGCCGGGGCCGATCGTCCCTCAATCAGGTTCAGCTCGGCGGCGATCCGGACCGCCTCGCCGCGATTATGCGCCTTCAGATTACGCAGGATATTGACGACATGAACCCTAACCGTATTTTCCGCGACACCAAGCTCGGTCGCGATTTCGCTATTGCTGCGATCCCTGGCCAGCAGCCCCAGCACCTGCGTTTCCCGGGGGGTCAGACTGATCAACTGACGCCCCTTGCGCGTCGTCACACCAGCAGTCGCCAATATGACGGGCACATAAACCTCACCCGCTAGGACCAGTTTAAGCGCTGCGCGGAAGGTTTGCGGCGCGGCTGATTTTGGCAAATAGCCGCTTGCCCCCATCGACAACGCGGAACGGATAATATCCCCCTCCTCACTCGCTGAAATGATCAGCGTGGGCAAGATCGGAAATTTCTCGCGTAGCGCGAGGAAACCATCGAGCCCAGACGAATCGCTGAGTTGCATGTCGAGGATCAGCAAGTCGACATCCGGACCGTCGCGCAACGTCGCAAGGGTGGCGGCCAATGTCTCGCACTCGATGACAGTGGCGCCAGGAACGTCCTGCTCCAGAATCAGGCGCAGGCCCTCGCGAAAAAGGGGATGATCCTCGGCCAGCAGGATTTTCATGCCAAGTTTTTCCTGCCCAATCGCTTCGAAGCAATGAAAGATGACTGACAGTATAGCGTGAAGTACCTGACTGCATTTGAATTTTTCGAGCTACACTGAGGCATGCTATCCACATTCGCGAGAGTCCTTGAATGAGCCCGATCACCATTCGCCGCGTCAGTGAAAGCGATATCGACGAACTCGCCGATATTTACGCTTGCGAAGACGTTGTCGCGAATACCGCTCAGATCCCCTATCGCTCGCCGGCGTTCTGGGCGGATTTCTATAAGACGCGCGACCCACAGGGGGCTGAGCTGGTCGCGCTGGTCGAGAACAGGGTGGTCGGTCATCTTGGCCTGATACTCAATCATACACCCAGACGGAAACACACAGGCTCCTTCGGCATATGCGTTCATCGAGATCG
>CAIZEE010000263.1 GCA_903931835.1 uncultured Elstera sp. | reverse complement strand
TCCTCGACGTCGGCGGCGGCGCCTCGAAGGAGAAGGTGACGGCGGCGTTCAAGATCATCCTGTCGGATAAGAATGTCGAAGGCATTCTGGTCAATATCTTCGGCGGCATCATGCGCTGCGACGTGATCGCGGAAGGCGTCGTTGCGGCAGCGCGCGAGGTCAGCCTGCACGTGCCGCTGGTCGTGCGGCTCGAAGGGACGAATGTCGAGCTGGGCAAGAAAATCCTGGCGCAATCAGGCCTGCCGATCCTGTCGGCGGATAATCTGGCCGATGCTGCGGAAAAGATTGTCCGCGCTGTTAAGGAGGCCAAGTAAATGGCTGTTCTCGTCGACAAAAACACGAAGGTCATCTGCCAGGGCTTCACCGGCGCGCAAGGCACCTTCCATTCCGAACAGGCGATCGCCTATGGCACGCAGATGGTCGGCGGCGTCACGCCCGGGAAGGGTGGCACCCGCCATCTCGACCTGCCGGTCTTCGATACGGTGGCGGAAGCCGTTGCCGGCACCAAGGCCGATGCCAGCGTCATCTATGTGCCCCCACCCTTCGCCGCCGACGCCATTCTGGAGGCGATCGATTCCGAAATCCGCCTGGTCGTCTGCATCACCGAGGGCATTCCAGTGCTCGACCTGGTGCGCGTCAAGCGCGCGCTGGCCGGCTCCAAGACCCGGCTGATCGGGCCGAACTGCCCGGGCGTCATCACGCCCGACGCCTGCAAGATCGGCATCATGCCGGGCCATATCCATCGGCGCGGCTCGATCGGCATCGTCTCGCGCTCCGGCACGCTGACCTATGAAGCGGTCGCACAGACCACGGCGGCCGGTCTCGGTCAGTCGACCTGCGTTGGCATTGGCGGCGACCCGGTCAACGGCACCAATTTCGTCGATGTGCTGGAGCTGTTCATCGCTGATCCGGAAACCCACGGCATCATCATGATCGGTGAAATCGGCGGTTCGGCGGAAGAAGACGCGGCCGAATTCCTGAAGGCGTCCAAGACCAAAAAGCCGGTTGTCGGCTTCATCGCCGGCGTCACAGCCCCGCCCGGCCGTCGCATGGG
This sequence comes from uncultured Elstera sp., assembly GCA_903931835.1. Lineage (GTDB taxonomy): Bacteria > Pseudomonadota > Alphaproteobacteria > Elsterales > Elsteraceae > CAIZEE01. The sequence goes on along the minus strand of CAIZEE010000263.1, from coordinate 511 downwards.
CCATGCCGGCGCCATCATCTCCGGCGGCAAGGGCGGTGCGGAGGACAAGATCGAGGCGATGAAATCGGCCGGGATCACTGTCTCGCCCTCGCCATCGGCCCTGGGTTCGACGATGGCGACGCGGATGAAGGCCTAATGCTGCAACGCAAAAACTTTTCCCTATATTGATTGAAGCGCCACAACCAGGAGCGGTCGCCCTTCGGTGGGTGACCGAATGAGGATGACAACCACTTTCGAACAGAACTCGCTGCTGACCGGCGGCAATGTCACCTACCTGTCGGAGCTTTACGCCCGCTACCTGAGCGATCCCGGCGCCATCGACCCCCAATGGGCCGGTTTTTTCAATGGCATGAGCGATGATGCCCGAGACGTTCTGGTCGATCTGCAGGGGCCGAGCTGGGGTGCGAAGCGCGCCAAAGTCATCGGTGGCGGCGAAGATCCTGCTCCTGCGAAGAAGCCGAACGGCGCGGCGCCGGCTACCAACGGCGCTGCCACCAGCCCGGACGCGATC
>CAIZEE010000262.1 GCA_903931835.1 uncultured Elstera sp. | reverse complement strand
TTCACTGCGATCAACGGCGATACCTATGGCTGGGCCGGCGCGGCGGGGGACATCTCGACCGTCACCAACGTCTCGACGACTTCCTTCGCAACAGCCGGCGACAAGATTTTCCTGTCGAGTGATCATAGTGAGACGACGGCGTCGACCACGAACTGGACCAATAGTATTGGGGGTAGCTGGACCACTCTCACCACGTACATTCTTAGCGTTACCCGAGGGGGTTCAGTCCCGCCAGTCGGGACAGATTTAATATCTGGAGCGTCCATTACATTTAACACCATGTATATTGACTCAAACAAACCGTTGTACATTCGAGGAGTAACACTTATTGCGGCTACGGGTGGCGTAGGCTTCGGCAACGTCAACAGTATGGTCGCATATCTCAAAGACTGTTCGATCCAGCTTGCGGGAAGTTCCGGTGCGTACAGAATAAGCACTGGAGCAGGGGTGAGCTCAAAGGTAGTTTTTGACAACACGACTGTATCGTTTGCAAATTCAGGTCAGGCTATAACTTCAGGGGCTAGCGGAGGGTATCTTGATCTAACTTGGATCAATACCCCCTCAGCGGTCGGTGGCACACAACCGAGCATACTCTTCTCAGAGAGTGGCCCCATCTATGTCGTGATGAGAGGGGTAGACATCAGCACCGTGACTGGAACCCTGCTATCCGGAGGCGGTTCTGTAGGGTGCAAACTTTTACTGGACAGTTGCAGCATAGCGTCAGCGCTGACCCTTCTAGGCGGGACACAGGGCAGCCCACTCGACTGTGTAGAGATAACCAACTGCTGGGACGGGACGAATGTCCGAAACGAACGGTCCCAGACCGGTGGGAAAATGACCACCGAGCGCACGATCACGCTGACCGGTGGTTCGGCCGATGACCTCGGGGCGTTCAGTCTCAAACTTGTTTCTGGCTCGACCAAGATAGACAAATGGGTCGAGCCGCTATCGAGCTTCTGGTTTGATGTCGAGAATACCACGACAGGTTCCAGCAAGACCGCGACGGTCGAGGTCGTATCGAGCGCCTCGCTTAACAACGACGATATTTGGTTGCAGCTCGAATATATGGGCACAGCCGGAAGCTCGATCGCTGGTTTTGCTGGCAGCCTACCGGCGACTCCGTTGACCTCTGCTTCGGCGGTCACCACCTCGACCGCGGCGTGGAACAGCTCTCCGGCGACGCCGGTCTACCAGCACCTGCAGGTCACGTTCACGCCGCAGCGCGCCGGGCGCGTGCGCGGCAGGGTCATGCTGGGGAAGGCCAGCGCGACGGTCTACGTCGACCCCAACATTGTGATCACGTAAGATGGGCGCGCGGGTCCTCTCAGGCTCGTTCGCGGGGCAGTCCGTCATCGTCACGGATGCTTCCGGTGCGTATGTCATCCCCGGCGTCGGCGTCGTCGCTGGCAAGCGCGCGCTGATCCTGATCGCCAGCGCAGGTTCGTTTGCGGACACCGGGGAGCCGGCGGCGCTTGGGCGAACCAGAGTTTCTTCTTTCGCCTACGGCGCTTTCACGCTGACTGGCACGGCCTCGGCGGCTGCTCTCGTGGAGCCGGTGGGTTTCGGCTCCTTTGCTGAGACAGGTGGGGCTGCGACGCTCCTGACAGGCTCTCCCGGGCACATTACGGCGGTATACGGAGCGTTCTCGTTCACCGGGGAGCCAGCGGGGTTTCGAGAGACGCGCAAGCTCTCAGGAACCTGCGGCTCGTTCACGGTCATAGGCGAGCCAGCGGTGCTGACGCCTGTGGTCTCCTTGAGGACGCTCAGCTTGGCTGCGTGGCCTGCTGGGTTCGATCTCGATGGAATGGCGTCCTTCGGGAGGTTGGGGGTCGGGATCAGTGTTGGCGCGTTCAGCTTCTCTGGCGGCGCGGCGGCGTTCTCTCGCGCGATGCCCTTGGCAGGAGGATCGTTCACTCTTGTCGGGGAACTGTCTCTTCGCAGGATCGTTGCGCGCATGGCGGGAGCGCCGATCGCGCTGACTGGTTTCGCCTCCTCTGCCGCCTTAGTTGAGCCTGTCGTCAATTTTGGTTCTTTCGCGCTGACTGGAAGGCCGTCTCTGCGACGGATGAACGCGCTATTAGCCCCGGGGTTTTTTGGTTTTTATGGCAGGACTTCATTCCGTGTGTTCGGTGCGCTGGCGTTCAGAGGGAGCTTTGTTTGGTCAGTCGAACCGGTTCGACTGACCAAGGGTTCTGCGTTGTCCGCAAGGACAGGAAGCTATGCAGAGACAGGGGAGGCGGCGACTCTTCGTCGGATGCGAGACCTTCTGGCAGGGGCGGGGGCCATCTCGCTTTCCGGGCAAAGGTCTGGTATCACTGTCGTAAGGCTCGGGGGGGTTCCCGGAGTCGGAGCGATTGCATGGGCGGCTGCCGCGAGACCTAATGTGAAGTGGATAAGCTGATGGCTGATGGCTTCGTACAATTGGCCCCTGACTCGACCGGCAAGAAAGCTGACGTCAACGAGTTGACTGTAGGCAGCAATGTCGTTGAACGCCAGCGGGTGAACATCTCTTCCCCGACCGATCCGAACGGTCATGCTGAGGTGATGAACGAGCCCCCGCCGAACCCGGACACGACTTACGCTCTGCTGGTCAGGCAAATTCAAGAAGATAACGCCTATACGCAGGAGCTGCTGGGGCAGATCGCTAATACGCTGGCGTTGGTGGCTCAGCAGAAAACCGCTGGTGTCAACGCGCTACAGGTGGCGAGTGCGTCGTATAACAATTTCAGTGCGAACATCAATGTGCAGTGGGTCGGCGGGCTGACTTTCGCTGCCTTCGCTACCGCGCCTCCTGTTGGGGTGGCGTCTATTCCTGTAGCGATCAACTCGTCTTACCCTATGCCCGGAGTTCCGCAGCATATCTACGGAGGAATTTCAGTATGAGCCTTTCGATTAACCTCCGTAAGAAAGTTCACCGCAAGGTCTGGGAAGCGGTGTTCACCCCTTTGGCAGCCAATACGACTGCAGGCTGCATATTCGTCAAGGATCGTCTGAACCTTGGCGACGGCAATCAGTGTTATTATCTGATATTGGCGTCCGGCGGCTCTTTCTTCGCTGCAGCGGAGGAGAGTTTCGGCAACCTTCCGTTGTCCGGTTCTGCGGGGACCTTCGGGTCGGGGGCTGCGGGCTTCCACCATCCTGTTGGTCCGTCGGGCACGGCTTCTACGGGAACGACCACCAGTCTGACGACGACCCTGACGCTCCCTCGTGACCTGCGTGGCTACCGCATTCGTGTCACTGGCGGAACTAATGCAGGGCAGGAGCGCATCATTGCGTCGAATACTCTCGGGGCAAACTCCGTTATCACAGTGCAGGACGCATTCTCTGCAGCCTGCGATAACACCTCTATATATACCATCTATTGTGGTCGGCTGTGGTTTTATGTCCCCGGGGCGACTAGCGGGTTCAACTATTATGATTTCGCCACGAATACTTGGACAGCGCGGTCTGTATCCTCAGGGCCTGCGGTTACAGCGAATGAGGGCAATTTGATCGGGACGCCGTCGGTGGACTGCATCACCGATTACGGCAATGCGTCGTCTGCGACAGCTTCGACACTGGTCGACGTCTCCCGGGCGTGGACCATTAACCAATGGTCGAACACGCTGGTCAAGATCGTCAGCGGCACCGGCGTAGGCCAGTATCGTGTCGTGACCTCGAACACGGCCACGACGCTGACCATCAACGCCAACTGGACCGTCACCCCTGATGCGACCTCGGTCTACGAGGTCGGGTCGTTTTCGGCAGGCATAGCGTCTGCGGGGGCGGCGACCACAATCACCAACGGCACGTCCGGCGCGGCGACGTGGGCGACCAATATGTGGGCCACCTATCAGGTCCGCATCGTTTCTGGGACAGGCGCGGGTCAGGTCCGCACCATTGCGTCGAACACCGGCAGCATCCTCACGGTGTCGGCCTCTTGGACCGTCAACCCGGATGCGACAAGCTACTTCGTGATCGAGGGGAATGACGATAACCTGTATTTCCTCGGCGGAGCGGCGGTGACGCTGTTCAAGTATTCGATCGGCGGCAACTCATGGTCCACGCTCTCTCCCAGTGTGGCGCGAGCTGGCGCGGCGGGGGGCGGGACTTCCGGCAACATCATCACTCAATGTAAGGACCCAGCGTGGTACGCTCAGACTGGTCCAGCGAACGCGACTACCTATAGGCAAAATGGGAGGTATATCTTCAGCTTCCGTGGCGGCGGTTCTGCGCTGGACATCTATGACATCCCTGCCAATACGTGGATAGCCGCCACCTACGCAGGCGTGACATACGAGAGCTTCACCACAGGATCGACGTATGATGATCTGGAGGGGTATATCTACGTCCAGAGGGACGTGACTGGTCGCTTCTTCAGGTTCGACTGCGCTAAAAATGAGCTGATCCCAATCAGCACCAATTCGGCTGCGCAGGGTGCCGCGGTTAGTGGGTCGAGGATGTACATCGACAAGTACACTGACCCAACCAATGGAAAGAGCGTCAAGATCATCTATTGGGCTCCGAGCACCTCATCCTCCCTATTTCGACTGCTGGAGATTTGACCAATGGGGTACACCATCAGAGTTTACCAAGTGGAGGGGGGATGGGAATACGACATCCTTTCCGATGGAGTGGTGATTATCCATCAGGATTTCGACCCTGACGCCCCCGGGCAGGAGGCTATGACGCAGGAGCGCGCTAATGAAGCAGCCGCGATTGTGCTGGCGCGGTTGACCAACTGAAATAAGTAAAGGGCGGCTGGCATGTCGTTGCTGTTGCTATTCAAGACAGGCAACGCCGCCAAAACCTTGTCGGCCGCCGGAGGCGTGTTCGCACTTGTTGGCGAGCCGTCTGGTTTCAGCGACTTCCATTTCGCCTTGGCCAGCCCGGGGGCGTTCAGCCTGTCCGGTGGGGCAGCGACATTCGGGCGCGGTCGGGCGCTTTCTACGAGCTATGGCGCTTTCGCGCTTTCCGGTGGCGGGGCTACGTTTTCCAGTTCCGTGCCGCTCGCTGGCGGCATCTTCGCGTTCACCGGCGAGCCTGCGACATTTAGCCGCGGGCGCGCCTTCTTTGCGCTCTCCGGGAGTTTTGTGTTCGCCGGCGAGCCTGCGACATTTAGCCGCGAGCGCACTTTCTTTGCGCTCTCCGGGAGTTTTGTGTTCGCCGGCGAGCCTGTGGCGTTTAACCGCGTCCGGGCTCTTTCTGCGCTTCCCGGCGCTTTCGCGCTCACAGGCGAGTTTGCAGCGTTCCACCGGGGTCGGATTTTGGCTGTAGGGTGGGGCGGCTTTGATCTCTCTGGGGAGCCTGCAGCCTTTTCCGCAGGGGTGATCGCGGAGGGCAGGGGAGTCGGCGGTGGCGAAGCCGCGATAGTAGGAGGCGTAGAGTTCGCGGTATTCGGCGAGGGAGGTTTCGATCTCCGACTTCAGGGCCTCGATGCCTGTGCCGGGCGTCCAGGAGACGAAGAGGGGGCGGATCTTGGTGCGGATGAAGTGGTCGGGGCAACTTGTGCCGAGGAAGGCCAGGTCGCGGGCCTCGACGGAGTTGAC
>CAIZEE010000261.1 GCA_903931835.1 uncultured Elstera sp. | reverse complement strand
GCCATGTACCTTGAGGAAAAGCCGCATCTGCTGCCGTTACCGGCGGCCGGGTTCCGAAGCTTTATCGAGGAGGAACGCAAGGTCGACGATAGCGGCACGGTGCAGGTGAAGGGGAGCTATTACTCGGTACCGACAGAGCTGATTTATCTACCTGTACGGGTGCGTATATACGGGGATGAGATTGCGATTCTGGATCTGAAAGGTGATGTCGTCCGGCGCCATCAGCGAACCCATGTTAAAGGGCGCGCAGTTTTTGCGGAGGGCGACCGGATCTTCAATCCATCGCGTGAAACGGCAAAGCTGTTCGACAAGATCGGAAAGATCGGGGCGAATGCTGAACAGTTTGCCCAGGATGTGTTTGCGCGCGATGGACGTATTGCCCAACACATCCTCTGGGGGCTGGTTGGCCTCGTGAAGACTTACGTCGAAGACGACATTGACCGGGTCTGCGGCCGGGAGTTGGTGCAGACGCATCCGAGCTATCGCCGCATTAAGGCCATTCTGAAAAACACGGCCAAGCCGCGAGAGGCCGCCGTGATTGAACTACAGCAGCAAGCGCCGGAAATCCGTCCGGCGGCCGATTATCAACGCTTTTGGGAGCTGCATGCCCTGGGCGACAATCAGCATGGAGAAGAAACGAATGGCTATGAACCTCACTGAACTCGACAAGGCGCTGAGAAGCTTGCGTCTTTCCGGCATGGCGGCGACCCTGGAAGCACGGGCGCTGCAGGTGGCCAGTCACGAGATGGACTTTGTGGCGGCTGTCGGCTGGCTGGTGCAAGACGAGCTGGACCGGCGCCGATCGACACTACTCGACCGTCGTTATCGGGCATCGGGGTTGACGGAGCGCAAATATCTGCGCGACATCGATTGGGGCTACAATCCCAAATTACCAAAACGCGAAGGCCTTGAGCTTGGTACGCTCAAATTTATCGACGCCAAGGAAGACGTTCTTCTGGTGGGTCAGCCCGGAACGGCGAAAAGCCATATGGCCAAAGCATTGGCATTGTTGGCTGTCGAGCGGGGCTATCGAACCATCTACCGCGATGCCAACGACTTTATTAACGGCATCCTTGAGGCCCGCGAGATTGGGAACTGGAGAAAGCACCGGGCCGATCTCGTCGGCGCCGATCTGTTGGTCATCGACGATCTGTTCTTACGCCGTCTCCCCCAGGGGCCGGCGATGAACTGGCCGACATCATTATGAGCCGCTACGAACGGCATGCCACGATCATTACCTCCAATCGTCCGTTCGACGATTGGGCCAAGCTGCTCGGCGATGTCGTCGTGGTCGCCCCGCTGCTTGATCGCCTCCTGCACCACGGCCATCTTCTTAAGTTCGAAGGCAAATCCTGGCGGCTGAAGGAGGCGGCGGCACGGGCCGTTCGTAAAGACTGTGCATAACAGCGAGCCAGCCTGCGCTATTGGGGGCTTCGGCCGTCTCGCTGTTATACACAATCACCCAAGCACATCTCTTGCTTCGGAAGGAAATATCGCTTAACTAAAAACTTGTCTGCTGTTGC
>CAIZEE010000260.1 GCA_903931835.1 uncultured Elstera sp. | reverse complement strand
CTCGAACTGCACCGCCAACAAATGTCGACCGAACAAGTCCCGATCGAACCGATCATGGAGGCGTTTCAACTCCTTGCCAAGCACGCTGGCGCTGACGCCAACCTCCATCTGGTCCACACCCATGACGCGGGTGTGGCGGACGGAACCCCAAGAAAACTCCTTCCCTCCAGATTGGAACCACTGGCCAGACAGGTTGGCGCGTTGGGTTTGGCCAAGGAAGAACCCGCGGATCGCGCCGGACGACCCTTCCACCATCATGGAAGCGAGACGGTGAGCTTCCTGCGGGTCCATCGGGTTCTCCGACTCCCCTGTGATCGAGACCCGGAGAATTGCCGGAGACTGCATCACGTTAGGGAATAGCTCGGTCCCCACCTGCGTCGGCAGCTGGAAGGGCAGGCCGTCCATCAGATGCGCCTCTGCGACACCAGCGGGATGAACTCGATCGCGTCCATGGAAAAGTCCTTGCCGTCGGCATTGATCAGCTCGAACCGGAAGTACCGGCTCCGAAGACCTTTCCCGAGGTTGACACGGGTGGTCCGCATGTTCTGGGCCGTCACGCCGTAGACATAGGTCTGGTCATCGCCGGTGATCAGCTTAAGGACGAACTGGCCTGACTGGGACGCGAGCCCAAGATAGACCGCCTTGAACGCGGTGAACTTCGACCCGCCAAGCTGCATGAAGCCGGACAGAATGTCCGCCACGATGATCCCCCCGGCGTCCGTCTCCCCACTCAATTCGTACAGCCCGGTGGCGTCGCCGGCCACGCATTTACGACCGACCTGCACGAGACTATCGAAAACGAAGTCCCGATACTCCGTCACCGCGGAGGTGCGGGTATTGATCGCCCAAGCCGTAAAGTTGCCGGTCGGCGAAACATAGCCGGCGGTGATCTCGACCCCTTCGGAAATTCGCCCATCGAAAATATATTGCAGCACTTCAGCGTCGTCAAACCACGCGCCGTCGGCGCAATCGACGCGGAACACCAAGGACTCACCGACGGCGGTGGCCAGAAGAACTCCTTCGCCAACAGCCGCGCCCGGACGCCATAAGGGGGCCAGCGCCGCGGCCAGCGAAGTCGTCTCGGCCACGCTGGCCCCGAGGAAATTGCCGAAAACGGTGTTGAGCTGAACAGCCTCCGAGACCCACAAATTGAAATCCAACGTGGTCGAGACCGTATCCGGCAAAAATAATGCCTGCGCCACTGTGATGGCCAACGCCAGCGACGCAGTCTGGGAGAGGTTGACACCGTCCACGCAGGAAGCCCCGAAGGAAAGTCGAAGGGCCTCGTCAATCGCCGCGCTGTCGGCAATCAGGTAGCTCCAGACTGCCGCGGTGTCCGCGGTGGAGTTCAGCCGCAAAGCCTCGGCGACCGCCGGCCCATACGTAATATCGGGCATTGCAGTGGACCCAAACAAAAGTCCTGCCATGACGACCGTCGGGCTGGTCAACACATAAGGGTCGCGCAGCTGCACGTTTTCGGATATGGCTGGAGCCCAGAGGGCGTCGGCCCCGACAGACTCTCCTGTCAGGGCGAATGAGCCATACTCGAAGTCCAGTGTGTAGTCAGTCATTCGCGCGCTCCGGGACTAGCCGTTACGCACTCGCCGCCGAAAAGCTGTAGCTGAGGAGCAGCTCATCCCCGGTGGCAACCACGCGAGAGGTGGAGAAGCGCGCCGCCGACATCAAAACCCCCGACGCGCTATTGATCGTCGCGGTCGAGGCCAAAAACGCCCCGTAGATCGTCGCTCCCGAACTAAACGTGAAGCTCGCCCTAGATGCGGTGTTGGTGATGATCTGGGCGGTGGAGGCCACCGTTACAAACGGTTGGCGGACTCCGGCGGCATAGGCTGAGCACTCCGTCGAATTGGCGGAGATGACCGCGGCGGTGTCGCTGGAAACAGGCGTATAGTTACCTTGGAACAGTCCAATATACCAAGATGTAATCGGCGACACACCGTTGAATACGACATTGAGCGCCGAATTTAGGCCTTCGTTGACGACGATGTTGTCGAAGTCGAACGCGTCGATGGTCTCTCCATCTCGGATCAGCTCGGCATGAAAAGAGCCGCCCATGAGCAGCTTATGGACTGGAACAAGGAGCCCAGCATCGTTCTGGATGAAGTCGCGCATATCGGCCGATCCCCTTCTAGGTGGCGTCTCAATCTTACAGTCTTAGCATGAAACCGCAACCAGCGGCTACCTATCCGACGCGCGGATCAGCTCGACATCGACGTAATCCCCGATCGCGGCGCTGGATGTCGGCGCGCCGCCCGAGTCGAGAACCGCGACATATTGGTGGACTCCGTCCTGCGCTCGATAAAGCGCCCTTGCGGACACCGCTTCCGGAAAAATGAATTTCGACTCGGTGAGG
>CAIZEE010000259.1 GCA_903931835.1 uncultured Elstera sp. | reverse complement strand
GTGACGACGATGCGCTTCCAGCCGACCATGGTGCCGAGGCCAAGCGCCAATGCGACGGCAACCTTCACCCAATCTGGGATGAACTTGGTCGCGTTATCGAGCCCGGCGCGGTACTTCTTGATCTGCGCCTTGTCTTCAGCCGTGAATTCCGGCTTGCCCGACTTGTCCATAAGCCGCAGCGATTCGCCTTCCAGATACATGTCGTTGCGGACGTTCTTGGTCATGTCTTCCGGCACGGCGCTGCCCTTGCCCAGAAATTCAACGCTGCTATCGAGAACGCCAGCCAGCTTCTTGACGGCGGGCATGGTCTCCGGCGTCAAGGTCTTGGTCCGGATATAAGCGGTGACGGCTTCGCGCGGATCGCCGGCGATTTCGGTCTCGGCGGCGCCGTAATGATCGAAGATCGGCAGGGTCGCCTGCGTCGTCTGCTGGAAAGTGGTCGCGCGATCACCGCCGAAATTGGGGTTCAGCGCATAGACCGTCGGCACGGTACCGATCAGGATCAGCATGATCAGGCCCATGCCCTTCTGACCGTCATTCGAACCGTGGGCGAAGCTGACGCCGGTGCAGGTCAGGATCAGCAGGCCGCGGATCCACACGGGCGGGGGCTTCTGGCCCTGCGGTTCCTTATAGAGCGACGGCACCTTGATCAGCGCCTTCATGAGGAGGAGGAGGACTGCAGCCGACACGAAGCCGACGACGGGCGAGACCAGCAGCGAGCGGATGACGCCCCAGGCCTGGTTCCAATCGACGCCGCTGGTGGCGTTGCCGGAGGTCGCGAGCAACTGGTTCATCAAGCCGACGCCGATGATCGATCCGATCAGCGCGTGCGAGCTCGAATTGGGGATGCCGAAGGCCCAGGTGCCGAGGTTCCAGATGATCGCCGCGATCAACAGCGCGAACACCATCGCGAAACCGGCACCGCTGCCGACCTGCAGGATCAGTTCGACCGGCAGCAACGATACGATGCCCCATGCGACCAGACCGGATGAGGTCAGCACGCCGATGAAATTGAACAAACCCGACCACATGACCGCGATCGTCGGCGGCAGCGAATGGGTGTAGATGACGGTCGCAACCGCGTTTGCCGTGTCGTGAAAGCCGTTCACGAACTCGAAGCCAAGCGCGATCAGCAGAGCGATGCCGAGCAGGACATAGGGCAGGGTCGATCCCAGTGGGCGGACCGATAAATCATTGAAAATATGAGAGCCTGCATAAACGCCGCCGGCTGCAATCAGCGCGATAAAGGCTGCGGTTGAGACGAATGTAAACCAACTAGGGTTTGAATGGGTCTGCATTACCGTCGAATTTGACATCGCCCCGCTCCGCTTAGAGTGCTTTTTATAGGAGCGAAGAGCTTTACATTGAAACGATGACAGTTTTATTGCAGCGGCGTGGCGGGTTTCAGCTCTGCTGCCCATAGGTCCGAAATTGCTCGATGACCCGCGTCATCTCCTCGGCGGCGAGCAAAATTGGCTCGCCAATCTGCAGGGCTTGGCAGTATTGCCGCGATAACGCCTCGACCTCGATCGCGAGGTCCAGCGCCCGCGCTAAGCTGGTGCCGATAGCGATCATGCCATGATTGGCCAGCAGGCATGCGAGCCTGCCCTCAAGCGCTTCGACCGCGTGATCGGATAATTCCTGGCTGCCGAAAATGGCATAGGGCGCGAGGCGGATATCGCTGCCGCCGGCCTTGGCGATCATGTAGTGAAACGGTGGGATCGACCGGCCGAGACAGGCCAGCGTTGTCGCATAATTCGCATGGGTGTGGACGATCGCGTTGATCTCCGGCCGTGCCGCCAGAATATCGCGGTGAAACCGCCACTCGCTGGAGGGCAGGCGCTTGCCCTGATGACTGCCGTCGAAGCGCATCGGCACGATATCGTCGAGTGTCAGAGCGTCGTAGGGGATGCCGGTCGGTGTGACCAGAAACCCGTCCTCGATCCGGGCGCTGGCATTGCCCGATTTGCCCTGATTGATGCCGGCACGGTTCATGGCGAGGCAGGTATCAATCAACTCCCGGCGTAACGCTCGTTCGCTCATGGCCGTCGTTCGGGGAACAGTCCCAGCAGGCCTTCCGCACTGGCGGCGCAGACGCCGCGCTCGGTGACCAAGCCGGTAACGAGGCGTGCGGGGGTCACGTCGAAGGCTGGGTTGGCGGCAGGCGACTTGGCCGGCGTCAGGCGGATCGTTTCGATAGTGCCGGCCTCAGTCAGGCCCGAGATATGCGTGACCTCCGATTGCGCGCGCTGCTCGATCGGAATCTTGAACCCGTCCGACAGCGTCCAGTCGATGGTCGGCGACGGCAGGCAGACATAAAACGGCACGTTATTATCATGCGCCGCCAGCGCCTTCAGATACGTGCCGATCTTATTCGCCACGTCGCCTGAGGCTGTAGTGCGGTCGGTGCCGACGAAGCACAGATCGACCTGGCCATGCTGCATCAGATGCCCGCCCGCGTTATCGACGATGACCGTATGATCAATGCCGGCCGAGGCCAATTCCCAGGCGGTCAGCGACGCCCCCTGATTGCGCGGCCGCGTTTCATCGACCCAGACATGGACATCGATGCCGGCCTTCTGTGCTGCGAAAATCGGTGACAGCGCTGTGCCCCAATCGACCGTCGCCAGCCACCCGGCATTGCAATGGGTCAGGATATTCAGGCGACCTGGAGCCGTCTTCGTCTTCACCAGGGCTTCGATCAGCTTCAGTCCATGCGCACCCATCGCCTGGTTCAATCGGACGTCTTCGTCAGCCATCTCAGCGGCTAATGCATAGGCGGTCGCAACACGGTCGCCGGTGCTGACACCCGACAACGCCTTCATCAAACGCTCAATCGCCCAGCGCAGATTGACGGCGGTCGGGCGCGTCGCCATCAGGCTGGTCGCCGCATTGGCCAGCCCGTCATCGGACGCGTTCTCGCGCAGGGCGAGCGCCATGCCGTAGGCGGCGGCAACCCCGATCAAGGGGGCTCCGCGCACCTGCATTGCTTTGATGGCGTGGCAAGCCTCTGCGAGGCCGGTCAGGCGGGCGATCTTGAAATCATGGGGCAGCAGGGTTTGGTCGATGATCTCGACTGACCAGCCATCCTCGGCCAGCCAGATCGTCCGATAGGGCTTGCCGTCGATCTTCACCGTTTGAGCACTCGGCCGGCGACCACGGAAAGTCTTTCGATCATCGCCGGATCGCGCGCGTGGTCCGCCGTGATCAGCGCGTGGTCGAGCGCGTTCTGGCAGCCATGGCTGCAGATCGGTCGAGACGGGCGGAGTGACGGCGCGGCGTGGCGCACCAGCGACCTTCCGTTATCGGCATTGGCGAGCAGCACCTTGATGATCGCATCCACTGTCACACTGTCGTGATCGTCGTGCCAGCAATCGTAATCGGTCACCATGGCGACGGTCGCGTAGCACATCTCCGCCTCACGGGCGAGTTTCGCTTCCGGCATATTGGTCATGCCGATGACCGAGCAGCCCCAGCTACGATAGAGGTTCGATTCGGCGCGGGTCGAGAATTGCGGGCCCTCCATCACCAGATAGGTGCCGCCGCGCCGATGCGGCAGGTTGAGGGCGGTGAGCGAGGCTTCCAGCGTATCGCCCAGACGCCCGCACACCGGATCGGCGACGCTGACATGCGCCACCAGACCGGGGCCGAAGAAGCTTTTCGTCCGGGCGAAGCTGCGATCGATGAACTGATCGACCACGACGAAGGTGCCGGGCGGCAAATCTTCCTGCAGTGAGCCGACGGCGCTCAGCGACACGATCTCGGTCACGCCGACGCGCTTCAGCGCCTCGATATTGGCGCGGTAGTTGAGGTCGCTTGGCGGGATCTTATGGCCGCGGCCATGACGGGGCAGGAAAACGAGCTGCTGGCCGTCCAACTTGCCGAACATCAACTCATCCGACGGATCGCCGAATGGTGTGTCGATCTTGCGCCATTCAAGATCGGTGAGGCCGACGATATCGTAGATGCCGCTGCCCCCAATTATTCCGAGCAGCGGCGTCGTCGCCTCACCGTTGGTCATGTCAGGCTCAGTGGATCTTAGACCAGATCTTGCGCTTGACCGCGTACATCAGGCCAGTCGCGACGATCAGATACAGAATGACCTCGAAGCCAACCCGGTGGCGCGCCGGCAGGTTCGGCTCGGCCACCCACATCAGGAATGCCGCGACATCCTGTGCTTCCTGGTCCAGCGTCGCCTTGGTGCCATCGGCATAAGTGACCGCATTGTCGCCGATCGGCGGCGGCATGGCGATCT
>CAIZEE010000258.1 GCA_903931835.1 uncultured Elstera sp. | reverse complement strand
AATGGCGCGCCCGGAAAGACTCGAACTTCCAACCCCCAGATTCGTAGTCTGGTGCTCTATCCAATTGAGCTACGGGCGCGAGGTGGCGGAACATACTGAAAGCTTCGCGGCAAAACAAGGGCCGAGATCGTGCGACCTGCGCTATTGACGCATTGCCGGAATGCTCAAGAATTCCGGCTTGGAAAGCGCGCGTGGTTCCATTAGTATCCTTTTGTACTCAACAGATACTAAGAAAATCAATAAGATGGCTCATGTCGACAGGTGGAATGCGCCGGCTTGGTCGGGTTCGTCGGCCAGATGGATTGGCGTAGCGACGACCGCTTTGATTATGATCGCGGCAACATTGCCAAGTGGTTGCAGCAGCAATTTCTTGCCGAGCATTACCGATGATGCTCCAGATGCCCCGTCAGACACAGCCAAACCCGCCACCACCGTCGCATCGACCGGCTCGACGACCGTCACCTCTGGCCCCAGTGCCAGCGCCGCAATCACTCCGTCCAGCACCTATGTCGGCCAGAAAATTGCCGGCTTCAAGGCCGATGCGGCGCGGCTGCAGGAACAGCTCGCGACCCACAGCACCATGTTCAACCAGATCGAAGCCGATACCGCGCAGACGTCGCAGTCGTATTTCGCGCAAACCGGCACGATCAACGCGCATCTGCAGGCCGGCACCACGCCCGGCAACCCTGAACTCAGCCAGAAATGGACCGAGGCTCAGGCCGATCTTGACCGCATGGGCGACGCTGCCTCGCGCCTCAATCAATTGATGGGCCTCGTCGCAGGCGATGCCTCGATGTCGACCTATCTGTTGGATAATATCCGTGCGGCCTTCGGCCTGCCGGGCGCGATCGATGCCGATCATGTCGCCCTTCAGGTCTTGGAGGACGAGGTTGGCCGTGCCGGTGTCGTGATCAACCGGCTGCAAAGCCAGGTGACCGATCAGGCAAGCCGCCAGAACGCCTATGTCTCCAATGAGCGATTCAACCTGACCACGCTGGCCGTTGCGATCAAGACCGGCGAGCTGTACGGTAACAGCCTGGCCAATCGCAGCTTCCAGGCCGCCGGCTTTGCCGCCTCGCCGACCACCGCCAGCACGATCGGCAGTCGCCGCCCGCTGGTCGTGATCCGCTTCGACAAGGCGAGCGTGCCGTTCGAGCAGACGCTCTATAGCGCGGTCAATCAGGCGATTCAGCGCCGCCCGGATGTCAATTTCGATCTGGTTGCAGTGACGCCTGCTTCCGCCGCCGGCAAGGGTGCCCTTGGCAGCGCCGCCGCCCAGCGCAATGCCGAGACTGTCCTGCGCTCGCTGGCCGATATGGGCCTGGCCGCCAACCGGGTCACCTTGTCGGCGATCACGTCGCCCACGGCAGATGTCAACGAAGTACAACTCTTCGTCCGCTAAGCGGACGGGAAACGCGTAACCCTGTGAACGACGCTAGTCAAACAGATGATGGGCCGGCCCTGCCGGAACGGATTTTTGCCGTATCCTGGGAGGAGCTGCATCGCAACGCCAAGGCGCTGGCCTGGCGCCTGCACGATCTTGGTCAATGGAGCTGCATTGTCGCGATCACCCGGGGCGGGCTGGTGCCAGCCGCGATCATATCGCGCGAACTCGACATCCGCCTGATCGACACGGTCTGCATCAGGACCTATTCGGACGAGTTTTCGCTCGGCCAAAGTGCTGTGCTCAAAAGCGTTGAAGGCGATGGCGAGGGCTGGCTGATCGTCGATGATCTGGTCGATACCGGCACCACCGCCAAGATCGTCCGAGATATGCTGCCCAAGGCGCATTTCGCTACGGTCTATGCCAAGCCCGCTGGAAGGCCGATGGTCGATACCTATATCACCGAGGTCAGCCAGGACACTTGGATCGTCTTCCCCTGGGATGCGGAGCTGCGCTTCGCCCAGCCGATCGCGACACAACGCAAGCCGCGCTGAACGCCCATTGGGCGACCGCAAGACAGAACCATTAGGTCCCCATGTCCAGCTTGCCGATGATCACCCTCTTGCCCGACCGGCATGCGCGGCTGCGCGCCGGCCATCCCTGGGTCTATTCCAACGAAGTCCAGATGGATGCAGCGGCGAAGGCCCTGCCCGCCGGAACGCTGGTTCGCCTATCCGCCTCGAACGGCCAAAGGCTCGGCACCGCTTTGTTCAATCCGCATACACTGGTCGCCGCGCGGATCGTCAGCCGGGATGATATCGATAGCCTCGACACGGATTTCCTGACGGCCCGGTTGCGGCGCGCCCTGGCTCTGCGAGAGACCCTGTTCGATGCACCCTATTACCGGCTGGTGCATGCAGAGGCCGATGGTCTTCCCGGCACAGTGATCGATCGCTATGGCGATGTGCTGGTCGTCCAGCTCAACACCGCCGGCATAGCGCAGCATCAAGACGCCCTCCTCAATGCGCTCGATGGCCTCTTCGCTCCGCGCGCGATCGTCCTGCGCAACGACACGCCAGCCCGCGGGACGGAGGGGTTGGAGGAAGAAGTGATCGTCGCACGCGGCGCGCTGGCAGGGCCGATCGAGATTATCGAGAATGGCAGCCGCTTTCAGGTCGACGTGTTAGGCGGCCAGAAGACCGGCTGGTTCTTCGATCAGCGGGACAATCGCGCGGCGGTGGCTCGGCTTGCACGGGGCAAAACGGTTCTCGACCTCTTCTGCTATGGCGGTGGCTTCGGCATTCAGGCTGCCGTCGCGGGTGCGGCCGGTGTTGTGCTGGCCGATAGCTCGAAGCCAGCACTCGACAGGGCGATGATCTCTGCTGGACTCAACGATGTCGGCGCCAACGTCTCCACGGCCGCAGGCGACGCCTTCCGAACGCTAGACCGGCTGGAAAGCCTGGGCGAACGCTTCGGTATCGTCGTCGCCGATCCTCCGGCCTTCGCCAAATCGCGCAAGGACGTGCCGGCGGCCCTTCAGGCCTATCGCAAGCTCGCAAGACAGGCGGCCAAGCTGGTCGCACCGGACGGTTTCCTGTTCATCGCCTCATGCAGCCATAATATCGAGACTGAAGCCTTTGCCGACGCCGTTCGCGGCGGTCTTAGCCGTGCCGAGCGCAATGGCCGCATCCTGCTGAGTTCGGGGGCCGCGTCCGATCACCCGGTGCACCCGTTCCTGCCCGAAAGCGCCTATCTGAAGGCAATGCTGCTACAGTTGGATTAGAGGGCTTTTACCGCCTTCAGCACCTCGTCGCTGTGGCCCGGCACCTTCACCTTGTGCCAGATCTGCGCGATCTTGCCGTCAGCGCCGATCAGGAAGGTAGCGCGCTCAATGCCCATATATTTGCGGCCATACATGCTCTTCTCAACCCAGGTGCCATAGCGCTCGCACACATCGCTTCCCTCGTCGGAGGCCAGGATGAAGGGCAGCTCGTATTTCTTCTTAAACTTGTCGTGCGATGCCACGCTGTCCTTTGACAGGCCGATGATCACCGCATCTGCCCCGGTGAAATGCGGCAGGCCATCGCGGAAGCTGCAAGCCTCCGCCGTGCAGCCCGACGTGTCGTCCTTCGGGTAGAAATACAGGATGACTTTCTTTCCCTTGAGCGCCGACAGGCTGACCGTACCACCGCCATCGGTCGGGAGAGTGAAATCAGGGGCGGCGTCACCGACGGATAGGCTCATGCATATTACTCCTGTGGCTCAGTGGACGGCTTGACGACCGGCGGTCCGAGTCGCTCGGCCGGGTCGCTTAATAGTTTGCGATAGATCGCGGCAACGCTATCCGCAGTGCTAGTGATATCTCGCTCCAACGCGGCAAAGTCAACGGCTCCACAGGCCTTGGCGAGTGCCGATTTTAGGAGTTGGGGTGCGGTTGTGGGATCGAAGGGACCAACCAGGGTCAGATGCAGGAGCGCTCGCAGGCTCGACCACAGAGTCGCGGCACGGATCAAAATATCAGCATCTTCGGGTGCGATCAGTTCGCGCACGGCGAGCCGTTCCAATGCAGCCACGGTATTGCCGGATATTACGCCTGGATGATTGCCGGCATGGCGCAGGATCAAATACTGAGTGATGAATTCGACATCGATCTGGCCGCCGGATCGATATTTGAAATCATAGGGCGATATGCGGCCGCGTTCAGCTGTGATACGCCGACGCATCTGGTCAGTATCGACGATCAGCCGGGCGGACGGGCGGTTCACCGACAGCAAAGCCAACATGGCGCGAGTGATACGCTGGCTGAGTGCCTCCGGCCCCGCTACGACGCGGGCCCGCGTCATCGCCATCTGTTCCCAGGTCCACGCCTCTTCCTCGTGATAATGCAGGAAACCGGCAAATTCCGACGCGATCGGCCCCTTATTGCCGCTTGGTCTCAGCCGCATATCGATCTGGTAGAGCGGCCCTTCAGCAGTCTGTGCGGTCAAACCGGAGATGAGGCGCTGCGCCAGGCGCTGATAATAGAGGGAGGATGGCAGCGGCTTTGGACCGTCCGACTGCACGTCCTCAGGGGCCTCGTAAACAAAGACCAGATCGAGATCGGAGCCGGGCGCTAATTCCCGCGCACCCAGCCTGCCATAGGCGATGACGACAAAACTGCCGTCATCGATCCGGCCATGGATGGCGGCGAAACTATCCTCGATCCGGTTGAGCAATTGCGCGATGACCGCCTCCGCCACATCGCTCAATTGTTCGGTGCCGGAGCTGGGCGTGATGCTGCCTTCCAGCATCGCGAGGCCAACCGCGAACCGCGCCTCGGCCGACCAGCGGCGGACGCTATCGAGCACGTCCTCGATGCTCCGCGCCTCCCCCAGCACGCGGCCCAAATCGGCAATGCGGTCGGCTCGGCTAGGCAGGGCGTCGGCCTGCAGCGGCGTTGCAATGACCGAGTCGAGCAGTTGCGGATAGAAACTCAGATACTGCGACAATCCCGGTGCTGTTCCCATAATCCAGGAGACCAGCCGCAGCAGATCGGGATTGGCGTAGAGCAGCGAGAAGATGCCGACGCCGGACGACAGATTGGTGATAAAGCGGTCGAACCCGGCGAAGGCCTGATCAGGCTCGGCGGTCGCCGCCATAGCGGCCAGCAGATCAGGCATCAACTCCGTCAGCAATTCGCGCGCCCGGGTGCTGCGCGTCGCCCGGATACGCCCGTGATGCCAACCCCGAACAGCCGTCAGCACAGAGGTAGGGTCGACGAAGCCAAGGCTTTGCAACGTCGCGACCGTGGCCGGGTCATCTTCGGCCCCGGTAAAGACGAGATTGCCTGGCCCGGA
This sequence comes from uncultured Elstera sp., assembly GCA_903931835.1. GTDB lineage: Bacteria > Pseudomonadota > Alphaproteobacteria > Elsterales > Elsteraceae > CAIZEE01. The sequence goes on along the minus strand of CAIZEE010000258.1, from coordinate 35,229 downwards.
CAGCGTCGGCGCTTCTTCGAACAAGGCCGCGTAATGGCTCTCAACCAGCGTCAAAATTGCACGTAGCTCAACCTCAAAGAGCTCGGCCGCTGGATAGCCCATGAACGCCGCAAGACCACGCAAGCCCTCCCAGTCATTCGGTACGGAATGCGTCTGCTGGTCGTCGATCATCTGCAGGCGATGTTCGACCGTGCGCAGGAAGACATAAGCCTGTTTCAGCTCCTTGGCGCTCGCCCAGGTGATCCGGTCTGCCGTTGCGAGTGCATCAAGCGCCGCACAGGTGCCAGAGACGCGCAAGCTCGGCAACCGCCCGCCCCAGATCAATTGCTGGGTCTGGGCAAAGAATTCGATTTCGCGGATGCCGCCCCTGCCTAATTTGACGTCATGTCCCAGCACCGCAACGGTCGCACCGCCACGCTGGGCGTTGATCTGGCGCTTGATCGAATGAATATCGGCTATGCTGGAAAAATCGAGACTGCGCCGCCAGACAAACGGCTTCAACCGCTCAAGGAAGGCGCGGCCGGCAACACGGTCGCCAGCGACGGCGCGCGCCTTGATCATCGCCGCCCGTTCCCAATTCTGGCCGACCGATTCGTAATAGATTTCTGCGGCCCGAACCGACAGGGCGAGCGGTGTCGATCCGGGATCAGGGCGCAAACGCAGATCGGTTCGAAAGACATAGCCGTCCTGCGTTCTGGCATCGAGGATTTGCACCAGATCGCGTGCAAGCTTCGTATAGATCTGACCAAGCGAGCTTGCCTCGGCAGCCTCGCGAATGGCCGGCGGCGCGCGATCGGGATCGAACAGAATGATGATGTCGATGTCGCTCGAATAATTAAGCTCGCGGGCGCCGAGCTTGCCCATGCCGAGGATGATCAGCCCGGCCCGCGCGTCGCGGCATTGCGGCGGCGTCACGGTCTGGCCGCGAGCCACGGTCCGGTAGGCCGCCAAATGGCCAGCCGCCACGTCGAGCGATGCGGCGGCGAAATCGCTCAACGCCTCGGTCACCCGATCAAGCGGCCACAGGCCCGCGATGTCCGCCACGGCAACGGTCAGCGCCACGCGCGCCTTGGCCACCCGCAACCGCTGCATCACGATGTCCACGTTTGCCGCAGCCGCCAGTTCGTCATTGATGCCCGACAGGATTTCAGCGAAGGTGCGGTCGGGGCCTTTGGCGAGCAACTCGGCAGCAAAGCCAGGGTTTGCCAACCAACATTCCGTCAGGAAGGGGCTATTGCCGAAAATCGCGGAAATGAGTGCGCTTCCCCTGGCATCCTCCAGGATGGTCATGGCGGCAGCGCGGGCCTGGCCTCCCATCTCGTCGACGGTCGCGAGCCAACGCTCGACCGCCACCCGCACGCGGTCCGGCGAGCCCGCGATGGGGAGGTCGTGCATGGCGACGAGGAATGGATAGAGCGACACCGCGCCTGCCTCTTTCGGTGGGTGGCCCACAAATAGCAGCGGCCAGAGTGCGCGGGCCGGCGGTGCTGGTCAAGGATCGCGGTCTCTACCTGGCGATGGAAATTCATATGGGCCGCGGCGCATGATCAGAGGCGCCCCTCGCCTGCTGCTGGAAGCGGTCATTGTGATCGTCACGGCCTGTTCGCTAGGTGCCGTGTACGGCGCCTGGCGCATCGGCCACGCGCCATGGAAGCTTGCCTTCCTGTCACCGCTGATCGCATCCAGCCTCAGCGACGACGCCAACTCGCGCCAAGTCACCGTCGGCGATGCCGTACTGATCTGGCAGCCGACCGAGCGCACGCTGGCGATCGAAGTTCATGACATACAGGTTCATGGCAGTGTGGGCCAAACCCTGGCAACGATCGGCATCGCCCGTGTCAGGTTGTCTGGCGCCTCCTTGGTGACCGGGGAGATCGCGCCGACCGAGATATCGCTGATCGACCCGATTCTAACGGTCGTGCGTGACACCGATGGCACCTTCTCCTTCGGCCTCGGCAACGCGGATGCTACGCCGGGAGGCCGGTCGGCGCTGGTCGATCGCCCGCTATCGGCCCTGATCGACACGCCGGCGGAACCCGGCCAGCAACGGACCGGCCGGTTCCGGCATCTGAAGCGCCTCCACATTATTGCGGGGCATCTAACCGTCGACGATCGCCGCGTGGCCGTCAAATGGGAGGTGCCGAACATAACCCTGGACTTGGCCCGCGCCGGCCCTCGCATAACCGGGGAGGCATCGCTGGATCTCGACCTGGATGGCAAGACGACACGGATCGGTGCCAAGGGTGCTTACGAGCCACCGATCGGTGCTGAGTCGATCGGGCAGATCACCGGGAACGTGAGCGTCGACGATTTACGACTGCCGTCACTCGCAAGCCGTATCCCTGCTTTGGCGGATGCCGTCGCGCTCGACGCCCCGCTCGATATCGACGCCACAGTCGCAATGACGGCTAACGGGAAACTGACCGATCTGGCGGCTGTGGTTCACGCCAACCAGGGCCAGTTAAACGACGCGCGGCTACCGATACAGAGCGTCAAACTGTCCGAACTGTCGGCGCGGCTGCATTACTCGGCAATCGCCAACCAGATCGTGCTTGAGCAGGCCGAAGTGTCTCTGACCAATCCGACCGATCAAGTCGAAACGCTGATCAGCGGCAGCGCCACGATCACCGACCCAGCCGATCGGGCAACGCTCCAAGGTACGCTCAAGGTCAGCGCGCTGCCGATACAGGACCTCAAATCCTATTGGCCGCGCAACGTGTCGGTCGGCGCCAGACAATGGATACTGGCAAACATGACGCACGGGACGATCGGGCCGCTCTCGATGAAATTCGCCGGCTCCCGCGCCGGCGCCGGGGCCCCCATCCTGCAAGGCCCCCTCGACGGTACTCTTGAGATCAATGACGCGCGGGTCAGTTACTTTGGCCAGTTGCCGGCTGCGGAACACGTCTCCGGCTCCGCCACCTTCAACGCCGCGCGCTTCGACATCCAGGTCAAATCGGGTATCTGCCAGAACCAGGAAATTCAAGGCGGTACAATCGCCATTACGGGGCTGGACGGCGATGATCATCGTATTGCGATTGATCTTCATCTGGCCGGAAAGGTCGCCGACGCGCTGACCGTCATCGACTCCCAACCGCTTGGCTATATGAAGCGTTTCGGCATCACGCCCGGTTCGATCGGCGGGGATGCCGTAATCGAACTGACCATGGCCTTCCCGCTGGTCCATGATTTGTCGGTCGATCAATTGCGGGTCGGCACCTCGGCGACGATTACCGGCCTGTCCGTCCCGGCGGTGATCCGCCAATACGACCTGACCGAGGGAAACTTTGCGCTCGCCCTCGACGCGACCAAATTGCATATGACCGGCAATGGTAAGCTCAACGGCGTGCCGATCGCAGCGACATGGACTGAGAGTTTCGCCCAAGCGGTATCACCACGCCGCACACTTCTGGTCGACGCCGTCATCGATGACGACGCGCGTCAACGCTTCGATCTCCATATCGACCGCTTCGCGACCGGGCCGCTGGACGCGACCATCGACTATAGCGAAACCGATGACCGTCACGCCAAAGTCGCGGTATTTCTGGATGGTCGCGATGCCCAGGCCCAAATCACCGAGCTCGGCTGGAATAAGCCGCCTGGCCAGGACATGACCGCGCAGTTCGACATCGATCTGCTCGATGGTCACGCCGATATGCTGCGCGACGCCTTTATCGATGGCGGCGGATTGATCGGGCAGATTTCCGGCAAGTTCAAGCCGGCCGGTGGATTGTCGACGGTCGACATCAAGCGCTTGAGCTATGGCGATACCGATCTGCACGGCCATGTCGCCTGGCGGGACGCCGGCGGCTATGACATCGATCTCAGCGGACGAAGCCTTGACTGGTCCGGCCCCTACAACGCCAAGCAGACGACGCTTGACGATAACGAGCCCGTCGTGCCGATCGACATTAAGCTAAAGCTCGATCAACTGGTTCTCGGCAAAGACCAGAAGCTGTTCAGCGTCATGGCGTCGGCCCAGCATAGCGGACAGCATTGGGTCGTCGCCTCGATCGATGCGTCGACCCGCCCGATCGACGGCGCGCATGACGTGACACTCAGACTGACACCTGAGGCCAATACCAGGCATTTGGCGATCACCGCAAGCGATGCCGGCGCCATGCTCAAAGCTGTCGGTTTCACCGACTACATACGGAACGGCACGCTAAAACTGGATGGCGTTTTGGAGAATACCCGGCAGCGCATGACCGGACAGGCGGAGCTGAAGAATTATCGCCTGGTCAAGGCGCCGATCTTGGCGCGCCTGCTGGCCGTCGCTTCGGTTACCGGGATACCGGAACTGCTGACTGGCGAGGGTATCGCCTTCGACAATCTGACCGCCAGTTTCTTACGGACACGCGAGGCGACGGAGATTACCGAGGGCCGCGCTGCCGGTCTGGCGCTAGGCCTGACTGCGGCCGGCAAGATCGATCGACTGGACGGAGCGGTCGATCTGTCGGGCACGATCGTGCCGATCTATAGTGCTAGCCGTATCGTCGGCGCGATTCCGCTACTCGGCAATTTGCTGACAGGCGGCGAAGGTGGCGGATTGTTCGCCTGGACCTACACCGTCAAGGGGCCACCCGCCACGGCAGAGGTTTCAGTCAATGCGCTGAGTATTCTCGCACCCGGTATATTGCGGTCGCTGTTTGATCACCTGACATCCTCGACACCCGCTACGCCACCAGCGCCGGAGCCAACCCAATGAAACGGCAGATGTTTCGCAGCATCGGCTTGATGAGCGGCACCTCACTCGACGGGATCGACGCGGCGATAATCGAGACCGATGGCGAAAGTGTGCAGGCGACGGGTGAAGCCATCACCGTGCCCTATCATGCCGATCTCCGCGAGCGGCTGCGCTCCATCCTGGGCGGCAATCGGCTGGAACTCGTCCAGCCCATCGAACGCGACATGACGATCGCCCATGCCGATGCGGTTGAACGCCTGCTCGCCCGCGCCGGGTTGCGGGCGGCAGAGATCAATCTCGTAGGGTTTCACGGCCAAACGATCCTACACCAGCCGCAGGCGCGGCGGACTTGGCAGATCGGCGACGGGGCCCTGCTGGCGTCGCTGCTGCGTGTGCCGGTCGTCTCAGACTTTCGGTCAGCTGACGTGGCGGCGGGCGGCGAAGGCGCGCCGCTTCTGCCGCTCTACCACCAGGCACTCGCGCGCGATCTGCCAAAGCCGCTCGCCGTGCTGAATCTGGGGGGTGTGGGCAATGTCACCTGGATCGGACAGGACGATACTCTGCTCGCGTTCGACACCGGCCCCGGCGTCGCCCTGCTCGACGACTGGGTCCTGAAACAGACTGGGCAGGCTTTTGATCGCGACGGCACCTTAACCGCGACCGGTCGCGTCCAGGCATCGGTCATCGACAGGTTTCTGGCTCACCCCTATTTCGACCGAAAACCGCCCAAGACGCTGGATCGGGACAGTTTCGGCACACTGGTCGACAATTCGGTCTCCGCCGCCGACGGAGCCGCCACACTGGCCGCCTGCACCGCTGCGGCGGTGGCGGCAGCAAGCGTTCATCTGCCATCACCGCCGCTACGCTGGCTGGTGACGGGCGGTGGTCGTCACAACCTTGCCGTGCTGGATCACCTGCGGCAGCGCCTGGAGGCGCCGGTTGAAACGGTGGAAGCGGTTGGATGGGATGGCGATGCGTTGGAGGCGCAGGGTTTTGCCTATCTGGCGGTCCGCTCCAGGCTTGGTCTTCCTCTCAGCGTCCCAGGGACCACCGGCGTGCCTCAACCGGTGACGGGTGGCACGCTATTCAACCCGCAACGGTCGATTTTCGGGGCCTAACGCTACCGGACTGTTCCGGCCGCTGCTGCGACGGGGCTGACGGAGGCCTGCTGGGCGGCTGTAGCCTCCATGACATTGAGCGCTGCGCGCATGTCGGCATCCTCGGTAACGCCAACATCGAGCAGGATCGGGTCACCCTTCCAGGATTTGACGACGCCCTTCGCATCGAACACGACATCGAGCTTGCCGACATACTGACCAAACGCGCCCGCCTGCACCACCAACACCGGTTTCTTGGTTGGCCCCTTGATCACGGTCGGGTACGGCCCTTCGGCTTCCTTTACCTTGTTGGCAAGGTAGGTGTGGGAATTGCCGCCAACGATGACGTCGATATCCTCAACATTCTCAGCGATCTGCTTATCGCGCGCATAGCCCGCATGGCTGATCGCGATGATCTTCGTGATGCCCATACTCTTCACCATGCGCACCGCAAATTTGACCGAATTCTCGATCGGATCGATGCGCGTCTCAAGCGAGGGATGCGATTTCGTCCTGATATCCTCCGAACTGTAGCCGATCAAGCCAATCCGGTCGCCACCGCGATCGATGACCACGAACGGCCAAATCTGATCGACCAGATAGGGATCGCGCTCGACATTGACATTGGCCGACAACAGCGGGAAACGGACCTCGCGAATGAACTGACCGAGCACCGGCGAGCCTTCGGCGAATTCCGTAAACCCAACCCCCATCGCATCAACACCCAGCCTTGTCAGAACGCTGGAGATGGCCCGTTCCTTCTGCGAATCCCATAGGGGCGAGCCGGTAAACTCGCCACCGGCATCGAGCAATATCACGTTGCCGGACTGCTCACGCGCCGACTTTATCACCGCCGCCAACCGGGGAGCGCCACCGATACAGGTCGCGGAGAAGCGGACTTCGATCGGGCATGGCACGCCGTTATGGTCAACCGGCTCCAATCGCGACAATACATCGTTAATATGCAATATAGTTATCTTGTAATCAGCATGCGCTGGTTTTGCCTGTGTTATAAAGGAGATGGCAACTATCGCTACAATAGCCGAGTGGCAAATCGAGTGAAAGTTTCTGACTGAAATCTTGATCTGTTTCACCGGCGTGGCCCTCCTGTTCGCGAATCCCGCGAGTCGGGATACGAGCGCTAGGCTGATACTGTGCCTGCACCGTGGATCTCCTAGCCACGTTCTAGAGCAAACGCGACTCGCCGCCAATGCGAAAGATCGCCGGCCGGTGCTATTTCGACAATGAGGCGGTGCGGCTCGGCGCCGGTGGCGTAGGCTTTAGCCAAACCGGCCGGTGATGTAATCCTCAGTCCGGCGTTGGGTCGGATGGGTGAACATCGCCTCGGTCGCGCTGAATTCGACCAACTCGCCGAGATACATAAAGGCGGTGAAATCGGAGCTGCGCGCCGCCTGCTGCATATTATGCGTGACGATGGCGATGCAGTAATCCGATTTAAGCTCGGATATCAGCTCCTCAATCTTCTGCGTCGAAATCGGATCAAGGGCGGAGGCCGGCTCGTCGAGCAGCAACACGGCGGGCCGCACGGCGATCGCGCGCGCGATGCACAGCCGCTGCTGCTGGCCGCCTGACAGGCTGAGCCCGCTCTGGCGTAGCTTGTTCTTGACCTCTTCCCACAAGGCGGCCCGGCGCAATGCCGATTCCACCCGGCCATCGAGCTCGGATTTCGGCAGACGCTCATAGAGCCGGATGCCAAAGGCAACATTGTCGTAGATCGACATCGGGAACGGCGTCGGCTTCTGGAAGACCATGCCGATCTTGGCGCGCAGCCGGTTGAGATCGAGGCGAGGGTCCAGAATATTCTGGCCGTCGACGATCACCTCGCCCTCGGCGCGCTGATCGGGGTACAGCTCATAGATGCGATTAAGAACACGCAACAGGGTCGATTTCCCGCAGCCGGACGGGCCGATAAATGCCGTAACGTTCTTTTCGTAAAGATTCAGGTTGATCGATTTCAGCGCGTGGAACTTGTTGTAATAAAAGTTCAAGTCACGGATGACGACCTTGTCGACGGGCGTTGTTGTGGCATCGGTGGGCATTCTAAATCCTGATAGCGACGGGGCAGCGGCACCACCCTGGCCTTGATCTGGCGTTTCCGCATCTGCACCGAAGCTGGATGCGGTGCGCGGCGTCAGCGGCACGGAAGAAGATGGAGAATTCATTTCGCTTCACTGCTCCAATTCGACAAGGCGCGCGCCCCGATATTCAGCATCAAGATTGTTACGGTAATTAGCAACGCCCCGCCCCAGGCCAATTTCTGCCATTCCTCATACGGGCTGAAGGCGAAGTCGAAGATGACCTTGGGCAGGCTCGCCATCTGCCCATTCATATCCGTGCTCCAATTCAGATTACCAAGAGCGGTAAACAAGAGTGGTGCTGTTTCCCCACTAATACGCGCGATCGCCAGCATCACACCGGTCACCAGCCCCTGACGCGCAGCGCGGAACGAAATCGACACGATCACACGCCATTTCTGGGCTCCCAGCGCCGCCGCAGCCTCACGCTGCGCTGCGGGAACCAGGCTCAGCATATCCTCCGCCGTGCGCACGATCACCGGAAGGGCGATGAGCGCCAGCGCAAAGGCGCCGGCCCAGGCTGAGAAATGATGCTCGCGCAGCACGATCAGTTGATAGACGAACAGGCCGATAATGATCGATGGTGAGCTCAGCAGGATGTCATTGACGAAGCGGACGATGTGCCCGAACCGGCTTTTCTGTGCAAATTCGGCGAGAAACGTGCCCGCCAGAATGCCGATTGGCGTCGCCGCGAGCGTCGCGACTGCGGTCATCGCGATGCTGCCGAAGATGGCGTTGCGCAATCCGCCTCCGGCGCCGGGCGGCGGCGGCGTGTCCTTGATGAAAATATCGAGATTGATCGCGGAGATGCCGTTGATCAGCAGCGTCCACATGATCTCCGCCAAGCAGAAAACGCCAAGCAAGGCCGCCCCACAGGAGAAGCCGATCATCAATCGATTGCCAAGTCGGCGGCGCGCGTAAAGATCCATGATGCTGGCCCCTAACGCCCGGCTTGCCGCTGCAATCGCGTCAGCATGACCTTAGCAATGCTGAGCACGATCAGTGTGATGACGTACAGGATGAGGCCAAGCAGGGTCAACGACGACAGATAGAGGTCGCCGGTCGCCTCGTTGAATTCGTTGGCGAGTGCGGCCGAGATCGTTGTGCCGGGCGCCAATAACGAGTGCGGCAGGCGGTGCGCATTGCCGATGACGAACGTCACCGCCATGGTCTCGCCGAGCGCACGGCCGAGCCCGAGCATGCAGCCGCCAAAGACGCCGATACGGGTAAACGGCAGAACGATCTTCCAGACCACTTCCCCGGTCGTCGCCCCCAGGCCGAACGCCGATTCCCGCAGCATTGGCGGTACCGTCTCAAACACGTCGCGCATGATCGATGAGACGAATGGCAGGATCATGATGCCGAGGATGAGGCCCGCAGTGAAGACGCTGATACCAAGCGGTGGTCCACCGAATAGCGATCCGATCACCGGCAAGGCGCCCAGCGTCTCGACGAAATAGGGATAGATGTGTTCCTGCAGAAACGGCGCCAGGACGAACAGGCCCCAGATGCCATAGATGATACTGGGAATGCCGGCCAGCAGCTCGATCGCGGTGCTGAGCGGCCGTTTCAGCCAGCCAGGCGATAATTGGGTGATGAACACGGCAATGCCGAAGCTCAATGGCACGCCGATCACCATCGCGATGGCGGAGGTCACCAAAGTTCCGTAAATCGGACCGAGTCCGCCGAATTTCTCGGTTACCGGATTCCAGGATTCGGCGGTGACGAAACCCAGCCCATAGGCTTCCATTGCCGGCAGCGAGCCCTGGAACAACGTGATCGCAACGCCGCCAACCATGAACAGAATAAGCGCTGCGCAGAAAGCTGTGGCGTAACGAAAGACGTCGTCGGCCCATGATACCGGGCGGCGGGCAGTGGGACTCTGCGCTGTGACGTCAGCCAAAATACATCCTCATAACAAGTCAGGGGACGGGGCCAAGCCCCATCCCCTTTCATCGACCTTTTAGCTTAGCGGCTACTTGCCGGTCCAGATCGGCGTGCCGTCGGCTCCCTTGATCTCACCCCAGGTCTTTTCGACCAGGGCTACGACATTGTCGGGAATTGGCACGTAATCGAGGCCCTTGGCCATGTCCTGGCCGTTCTTATAAGACCAGTCGAGGAAGGACAACACCGTCTTGGCGACCTCCGGCTTGTCCTGCACCTTGTAGACCAGGATGAAGCTGGTGGCGGCGATCGGCCAGCTGGCCTTGCCCGGCGCGTCGGTCACGATCAGATAGTAGCCGGGAGCATGCGCCCAATCTGCATTGGCGCCGGCAGCACCGAAGGAGGCCAGATCCGGGGCCGGATATTCGCCATCCTTGTTACGGACCAGCGTGTAGGTCAGCTTGTTCTGTTTGGCATATGCGTATTCGACATAGCCAATGGCGCCAGGCGTGCGTGCGGTCAGGGCTGCAACACCCTCATTGCCCTTGCCGCCCATACCGGTCGGCCATTCGAGCGAAGCGTTGACGCCGACCTTTTCCTTCCATTCCGGGCTGACCTTGGCCAGGTAATCGGCGAAGTTGAAGGTCGTACCCGACCCGTCCGAGCGGTAGACCGCAGCGATCGCGACATCCGGCAGCTTGAGGCTGGGATTGAGAGCGGCGATCGCCTTGTCGTTCCACTTGGTGACCTTGCCGAGATAGATATCGGCGATCAGCGGACCGGTCAGCTTCATCTGCCCCGGCTCAATGCCCGGTACGTTGATGACCGGCACGACGCCGCCCATAATCATCGGGAACTGGATGATGCCGTTCTGTTCAAGCCATTCGGGCTTCTGCGGTGCGTCCGAGGCGCCGAAATCGACGGTCTTGGCCAGGATCTGCTTGATCCCGCCGCCGGAGCCGATCGACTGATAATTGAGCTGGTTGCCGGTCTTCGCCTTAAAAGCTTCTGCCCATTTGGTATAAATCGGGTTCGGGAAAGTCGCACCCGCACCGGAAATATCGGTGGCGGTGGACGGCTGGACGGAAGCCAGTCCGATTGCCGCAGACAACAGGCCGACAGCGAGAAATTTGGGAAGTATGGTCAAGGCGATCTCCTGGAACTGAGCGTCGATTCCGACAGGAACGTCAGCATGGGCTCATGACAGCCGGACCCTAACGCGCCTCTATTACAGTTTCATGACAAGGCGATGACAAACTTTCCCAAAGCCGGAAATTCACGCAGCGAGTCCGGCGGTATCAGAGTACTGGCAGCGTGCCAGCATCGACTGTGGCTGCGGTTGTGAGAGCGGCCGACCTTAGCTGTTCATTGCCGGTCGCAACCACGCTCGCCGCCTGCATATCGTCGAGGCGGCGTTCCAGCCGGCGGGCGCGCAGACGCCAGCGCAGCATCTGGACCCAAAACATCAAGGCGCCGACCATAATGCCGAGAGCAAGCATACCGAGCGCTACGGCGAAGAGCGGCAGGTCCACGCCCAGTGGCAATGGCCATAAATCGATGCTGACCGGCGCGTGATTCGCGACCGAGAAAACGCTCAACACCACGCCGAAAAAGACTGTGGCGATCCAGGATAATCGCCGCGCGAGGTTGCTACGCCTTGCCATCTTTTTCGTTCAGCCGGTCGCGCAATTGCTTGCCGGTCTTGAAGAAGGGGATCGCCTTCTCGTCGACCTGGACCGATGAGCCGGTACGGGGGTTGCGGCCGATCCGCGCCTCGCGCTTCTTGATCGAGAATGCGCCGAAGCCGCGCAGCTCGACCCGGTCACCACGGGCCAGGGCTTGTGCGATTTGATCGAAAATTGTCGATACGATGCGATCAACGTCGCGTTGGTACAAATGCGGATTGAGCTCTGCCAATCGCAGAATTAATTCGGATTTCGTCACTTCATCCTCCTGCCAGCGTCATTCGACGTTCTCGGCGAAGCTTTGCAACGTTACCGTGCCCTCTTGGGCTCGCGGCGTCAAGGATAAGCCATTCGCCCTATTGGGCTTTTTACAAAAAGAAACGACCGCCCAGTCGGCCCATGGGGCAAACTGGAGCGGTCGCGTCGGTTGTTCAGCCTCCCAAGTAGTTAGGTAGGACTACTTATCCTTGTCATCCTTCTGGCGAGCCTGACGGATGGCCGCACCCAGAATGTCGCCCAGGCTGGCGCCCGAATCGGACGAACCGAATTCGGCCATGGCCTGCTTGTCTTCCTCAACTTCGCGCGCCTTGATCGACAGCTGAATGCGCCGGGTCGTGCGATCGACCGAGGTGACCTTGGCGTCGACTTTTTCGCCAACGGCGAAGCGGTCAGGACGCTGTTCGGAACGCTCACGGGCAAGCTCGGCCTTGCGGATGAAGCCTTGACCGGCTTCGCCCAGATCAACCTCGATGCCGTTATCGACGATCGCCGACACGGTGCAGGTCACCAGATCGCCGCGTTTGAGCGAGCTTGCGCCGGCCTCGAACGGATCAGGGGTGAGCTGCTTGATGCCAAGGCTGATGCGCTCTTTCTCGATATCGACATCGAGCACCTTGACCTTGACCATGTCGCCTTTTTTGTAGTCCTCGACGGCTTCCTCGCCCGGCTTCTCCCAGTCGATATCCGACAGGTGAACCATGCCGTCGATATCGCCCGGCAGACCGACAAACAGGCCGAACTCGGTGATGTTGCGAACTTCGCCTTCCATCTCCGCACCAACCGGGAACTGGTCGGTAAACTTGTCCCAGGGATTCTCGATGCACTGCTTCAGGCCAAGGCTGATGCGCCGCTTCTGCGGATCGACATCGAGCACCATGACTTCGACTTCCTGGCTGGTCGAAACGATCTTGCCAGGATGCACGTTCTTCTTGGTCCAGCTCATCTCAGAGACATGCACCAGACCCTCGATACCCGGCTCCAGCTCCACAAAGGCGCCGTAATCGGTGATGTTGGTGACGCGGCCCATGAACTTCGCATTGACCGGGTACTTGGCGTCGACGCCTTCCCACGGATCGGCCTCAAGCTGCTTCATGCCAAGGCTGATGCGCTGGGTTTCCGGGTTGAAGCGGATGACCTGCACGGTCACATTCTGACCGATGGTCAGCGCTTCCGACGGGTGGTTGATACGGCGCCACGCGATGTCGGTGACATGCAGCAAACTGTCCACGCCGCCCAGATCGACGAAGGCGCCGTAATCGGTAATGTTCTTGACCACGCCCTGGAGCACTTGGCCTTCCTTCAGCGAGGCGACCAGCTCCGAGCGAGCCTCCGCGCGGCTTTCTTCCAGCACGGCGCGGCGCGAGACAACGATGTTGCCGCGGCGGCGATCCATCTTGAGGATCTGGAAAGGCTGCGGCGAACCCAGCAGCGGTCCGATATCGCGCACCGGGCGGATATCGACCTGGCTGCCCGGCAGGAACGCGACGGCACCCGACAGATCGACAGTGAAGCCGCCCTTGACGCGGCCGAAGATCACGCCGGTGACGCGCTGGTTTTCCTGGAACGCGGTTTCCAGAACATTCCAGGCTTCCTCACGACGGGCCTTCTCACGCGACAGCTGCGCTTCGCCATGCTTGTCTTCCATACGCTCAAGGAAAACCTCGACCGTATCGCCAACCTTGAGTTCGAGATTCTGACCGGGGGTGGCGAACTCACGCAGGGGAACGCGCCCCTCGGACTTCAAACCAACATCGATCAAAGCATGGTCGTTATCGATCGCAACGATGCGACCCTTTATGACGGTGCCTTCCAGACCGTCGCCGCTGCCCAGTGTCTCATCGAGCAGGGCTGCGAAATTCTCCATAGACGGGGGCGGCGCCATATCCGTCGTCGTCGTTGCCGCAATCGCTCTAGCCATCAAAACTCCCAAGTCCTGTTTTCTGCCGGTTCGGACCAGTGGGCTCACTGCCGGATACCGCGCCGCTTCGGCTGGACGATTGCCGTTGCAGCAGATCAGAGGTTTAAAGGGACGTCGGTTTCACGCATGGACGCGTGAAAAAACGTCAGATCCGCGGGGTGATCCAGGAGAGGGCGGCTTCGAAAACTTCATCCGCGTTAAGCGCTGAGGTATCGAGGACAAAGGCACCGTCAGCCACCTTGAGGGGGGCAGCACTGCGTGCGCTGTCGCGTGTATCTCGGTCGATCAGGTCCTGCAGAACCGCCGCATATATACTGACAACACCCCGCCCCTGCAACTCTTTCAGCCTGCGCTGGGCGCGCACCTCCACGTCGGCTGTGACATAGAGCTTTGCCGGAGCATCGGGACAGATGACGGTGCCGATATCGCGCCCATCCAGAACAGCACCCGGCGGCTGAGCTGCGAAGCGCCGCTGGAAGTCGAGCAGGGCGGTGCGAACTTCGGGGATGGCGGAGATTTGCGAGGCCAATCGCGCCGCTTCATCACCACGCAACTCAGGCTGCGTCAACCAGGCAGGATCGAAGGCGCGGGCAGCAGCAATCGCAGCATCGCGGTCGCCAATCGCATCGCGCACCTGATACCCGACCGCGCGATAGAGCAGCCCGGTATCGAGAAAATGAAAGCCGAAATGCCGAGCGAGCTTCGCCGCCAGCGTGCCCTTGCCCGACGCCGCCGGACCATCAACGGCGATGATCTTTGGACTGGTCACGCGCCGATCCGGCAGCCAAGGCCGTTCATCAGCGCGGCAAATCCGGGGAAGCTGGTATCGATCGGCGATCCGTCATCAACCATGACGGGTTCAGCGGTCACCGTGCCCAGAACCAGGAAGGACATGGCGATGCGGTGATCGAGCTCGGTTGCGATCATGGCCCCGCCAAGCGGCGGCCTGCCCTCGCCCTCGACAATCAAGGTGTCCCCCTCGACCGACAGCTTCACGCCGCAGGCCGCCAGCCCGGTCGCCATGGCCGCCAGCCGATCGCTTTCCTTGACCCGCAATTCGCCGAGGCCGAGCATCGTGGTGCGGCCGGTGGCACAGGCTGCGGCGACAGCCAAAACCGGATATTCATCGATCATGCTGGGCGCCCGCTCCGCCGGCACCGTTATGCCGCGCAAGGCGCTGCTACGTACCCGCAGATCAGCCACGCTTTCACCACCCTCGATGCGCGGGTTTTCCAGCGTGATCGCGGCACCCATCTCGATCAGCGTCTGGATCAGCCCGGTGCGCAGTGGATTAGTGCCAACGCCGCTCAGAATAATATCGCCCTCCGGTGCGATCAGGGCAGCCACCATCGGGAATGCGGCGGAGGACGGATCGGCGGGTACCACGATGTCGGCGGGCACCAATTCCGGATGGCCGATCACCGTGATCTTGCGCCCACCCTCGGCCAATTCCTCGATCCGCATCTCGGCGCCGAAATGGGTCAGCATCAGCTCGGTATGATCGCGCGTCAGCACCGGCTCGATCACCGTCGTCTCGCCCGGCGTATTGAGACCGGCCAGCAGGATCGCCGATTTGACCTGGGCGGACGCCACCGGCAGCGTATAGGTGATCGGCAAAGGCGTGGCTGTGCCGATCACGGCCAGTGGCAGGCGACCGCCGGACCGCGCGACGATACGCGCGCCCATCGCCTCCAGCGGTTTGATCACCCGCGCCATCGGGCGGCTCGACAGCGACGCGTCGCCGGTAAAGAAACTCGTGAAGTCATGGGTTGCGACCAAGCCCATCAGCAGCCGCGTCGCCGTTCCCGCATTGCCGAGATCAAGCGGCTCAGCCGGCTCGCCAAGACCGCCGACGCCGACACCGCTGATCCGCCAGACGCCGCCGCCGAGTTGTTCGACCTTGGCGCCCATCGCGCGCAACGCCGAGGCGGTCGCCAGCACGTCATCGCCCTCCAGCAATCCCGTTATGGTCGTCTTGCCGACGGTGATGCCGGCGATCATCAGTGCACGGTGGGAGATTGACTTATCGCCCGGCACTTGCGCAGTTCCACTCAAGCGCCCAACTTTGCGCGATGTTAAGCCACGATCGGTCACGCCCGTCCCTACTCCCGTCATATCGGATACGACCCAGGCTCTAGCATACAGGCCGGCTTTGGACCAGTCCGTCACGGGTGGCGGAATTGTCCTTGGCAATCCAAGCATTTTGCTTTGACAGCGGCACGCGAGCGTGTCATTGCATCGCGCCGTTCGAACGGAGAGAAATTTAATGGTCAAGCCGGAATGGGGTATTAAGCGCCAGTGCAACAGCTGCAGCGCTGCGTTCTACGACTTGCGCCGTGATCCGATTGTCTGCCCGAAATGCGGCACGGTGTTCGATCCCGAGGCCATCCTGAAGTCGCGCCGCGCCCGTCCGGCTGCGGTGGAGAAGGAAGTCGCACCGGCGATCATCGAGGATGCGGAGATCGTCGTTGATGCCGATGACCTGATCGAGGTCGAGGATGAGGACGCCGAAATCGTCGCCGATGGTGCGGAAGAGGAAGATCCCGATCTGATCGAGGATGCATCCGAACTCGGCGAAGACGAAGACGACATGGCCGAAGTCATCGAGAATATCGAGGACGAGGACGAGCGCTAAACCTAAGCGCTCATCTTTTCGCTTGGCACGGCAGAGCGTTGCCGATATCAAGACGGCCTTGCTCGGGCCCAACGCCCGCGCATCCCAATCATTTACGGGGCCATAGCTCAGCTGGGAGAGCGCTACAATGGCATTGTAGAGGTCGACGGTTCGATCCCGTCTGGCTCCACCAATTTTAAAAGGGCTTAGCTGGTAACGGCTAAGCCCTTTTTTCATCGCACGACCCGCTGATTACTTCTTGCCGCCCTCAACGATCGCGCCGATAAAACGCGTCGCTCCAGTCGCGGTGATAGGTCGACACGGTCGCAACCCGGCTAAAACCAGCGCGGCTCATGAATTGGTCGATGTCTTCGACTTGCGCGCAGCCGGCATAAAGGTCGTCGAACGACACTTCCAGGATCACCGCGTCGAATTGCGGCAGAATAGATCGCGCACCCTCAAGCGCCATAAGTTCCGCCCCTTGAATGTCCGAAACCAGGACATTGGCGTTGGCGATGGCCGCCCCGGCGGCGCGCCAGTCGGCAAACAAGCCGTCAAGCGTGCGGCCCGGCACTTCAACCGTTGCGCATTCGACCATTGTCGGCAGAAGCCGCGACAGCGTGCCAATCGGCAGCAAGGAATTGCATTCGTCGTTGATATTGACGCGCAGCGTCACCGGTCCTTCGCGATCCGAAATCGCAGCGTGGACGGTCATCACATTGACCTGATCCGCCATGATCGCGGCCAGCCGATCATGAACCCCGGGATGGGCCTCGATCAGCGCGATCGGAAAATCGCCAATCCGGCGATAGGCAGGTAGTTCCTCGCCCTCATGCGCGCCAACGTGGACCAACCCCCTGACCGAAACGCGATGCGTCTGCAGCAGCTCAGCAACATCGAGCGAGCGCGGCGTATTAAACATCAACAGATCGAACAGGCGCTCCTGCACCGCCAGAAATTGATGGAAATGCAGTCCATCAGCCGGCGTGAAGATCGGCTCTATGCCCGCACCATCGGCCTCAATGCCGAATAGCTGATAGCGACGCGCCGCCATCAACTCGATGAGCGGCGGCAAGTCTTCACCCACGTCGAAATCGCCGACGGTGAGCAGATCGATCCGAGAATGGGTGAGCATCTGCGTCACAGTCGCAAGCATCGCCAGCGGGTTCGGCCCGCGATGATGCAACATGAAGATATGGCGGATGGCGCGCTCCGACATCACGTCGGCGATCGTCTGTCCTGGCGCCACGACTTCCACTCGGGCGCTGCCAGCGGCAAGCCGGGCGGCAGCCGCCCATTGGGAGGCATCCTCGCCCGCAGCCAGAATAGCGGCGCCGGGCGCCACGGTGGCGCGCGCCAAAAACCGGCGGTCAACGGCGTCCAGATCTGATGGCAAAGTCATGGGAGATAACGCCCGAATATGGCAAGCGGCCAGCCTTAGAGACCACGCCGATGCTTGTCAAGGCGAAGCCCCGGCGCGATGCCGGGCGCACCAAAGCTCCCATCGCGTCGCTCAACCGCCCCTCATGCGCTGTCCCGCGCCAATCTGGCGCGCTGGTTCCGCCGACGCGGGTTTGATTCACATCAATGAAGCGCCGTCGGTCGCGACTAGTCTTTCTCATATGACACCAGCAGAACTCATCGCGCGATACGATGGCAGAGTGCCGCGCTACACAAGCTACCCGACAGCGCCGCATTTCAACACGGCGGTCGGTGCCGACGCCTATCACGAATGGCTGCAATCGCTCGCGCCCGCCTCACCGATCTCGCTCTATCTGCACGTGCCGTTCTGCGATCGGCTTTGCTATTACTGCGGCTGCAACACCGGTGTGGTCCGTCGCGAGGCGCCGCGCCGCGCCTATGCCGCGATGCTGGAACGCGAATTGCGCTTGGTCGCGGGGCTGATCGGCCGCCGGCAAACTGTCAGCCACGTTCATTGGGGCGGCGGTACACCGACGACGCTGCCGGGCGACTGTCTGACAGGTCTTATGGATCTCATCCGCACGTCATTCGTCCTGTCATCCGATGCCGAAATTGCCATCGAATTGGACCCGACAGCACTGCCTGCTGATTGCTGCGCATCGCTGGCCGATATGGGTATCAACCGCGTCAGCCTGGGCGTGCAGGATTTCAAACCGACCGTGCAGGCAGCCATCGGCCGCATCCAATCCTTTGAAGCGACGGAGGCCTGCGCGCGCCTCGTGCGCGGCATGGGCGTGGCGGCAATCAATCTTGATCTGATCTACGGCCTGCCGTTCCAGACGGAGCTCAGCGTTGCTGAAACGGCGCGCACCGCACTGCGACTGGACGCCAGCCGCGTCGCGGTATTTGGCTATGCACACGTCCCGTGGATGAAGCGGAATCAATCGCTGATTCCCGAAGCAATCCTGCCCGACCCGCAGGCACGCTTTGAACAGCGTGCTGCAATCGGACGGGTGCTGGAGGAAGAAGGGGGTTATCTGGCCGTCGGGCTCGATCATTATGCCCGCCCGGGCGATGCCCTTGCCGACGCATCGAGCCACCACCGCCTGCATCGCAGTTTCCAGGGTTATACGACGGACGCGGCGCCTGCGCTGATCGGCATCGGCGCCAGCGCGATCGGCTGCCTGCCCCAGGGATATGTGCAAAACGCCACCTCCGTCCCGGCGTATTCCGCAGCTATCAGCTCTGGCATGCTTGCGACCGCGCGAGGCATCGCGCTATCGCCCGACGATCGCCTGAGACGCGCGACCATCGAAGCGATTATGTGCGACTTGGAAGCTGATCTTCCGTCGCTGGCGGCCGCCCATCAGGCCGACCCAGCACCGCTGCTCGACGCCAGCGCCAGGCTGAAACGGTTCGCGGATGACGGCCTGGTCCGCCAGGAGGGCCACGTCGTCCATGTAACCGAAGCCGGGCGTCCTTTCCTCCGCAATATCGCTGCGGTGTTCGACGCCTATCTCGATCACAACGAGGTGAAACCGCGCCACGCTCAGGCGGTGTGACAAAAGCAGGGAGGACCGGATATGCGCGTTCTCGTGGTCCACCCCAACTACCATTCCGGCGGCGTGGGGATTTCTGCTGGGCCCAAAGACCCGACGAGCAACGGGAAAGACGCTGAGAAGTCGCTAGGCCCTTTGTTGTCGCCTGACTGAGGTCGATCATTTTTGGTCGAACCACCCTTCGGCGCGTAGCGCTCGGACATAGGTGCGGCTGACCGGTACAATCGTACCGTCAGCCAGGCTCAGGATGGCGCGGCCATTGATCAGCTCTGCGGCGTGCACGGCCTTACGGGCGATCCACCAGGATCGGTGGGTCTGCGCACCCTCAATACCGTCCAACTCGATGATCGCATCGGAAAGCCGCATCAGTACGAGATCGGTGCCCTGGCTGGTATGCAGCCGCAAATAATGATCCTCGGCCTCGACCGCCCAGAGTTCGGCGCCGCAGAGCTTAGGCGGCAGGCGTTCGAGGAATCGCGGTGCTGCGGGATCGGCAGGGTGCGTATGCGTTTCAACCGGCTGGCGCTGCGCCAGCAGGTTGATCGCGCACATGCACCAGGAAACGGTGAACACTGGCACGATATCAAGGCCGAGCGCCTGCAGCTCGAAAACATCGTCATTGAACGCGATTGACCCTGTGGCCCATACCAGCAGGCTGACCGGCCCGGTCAGAATAGCGGCTGCGATCAGCCCAGTCAGGATCGGTCGATCCGCCCAGCCTATACGATCGCGCAGATAGGTGACGACGATAACTCCGATCACCGTGCCGCCAACCATCCCCACGAACCAATAACCGAGTCGCGGCCATAGGCTAAGGGCGCTGCTGCCGAGCGGACCTAGGATGGTCAACACCGCGACAGACACGAGCGCGATCAGCAGCGCGCGATACCAGTCCTGCGCCTGCTTCATTGTCATTCGCGCATCGCGAATGAACCGGGTCAGCCGTTCGCGAAATTGTGATGTCGGCTCACGAACCATGGACGGCGCGGCCAAAAATGTCTGCGTAGATTGGCGTCACAGTCACCCGCACGAGGTCCTTCCACATGAGCTGCATGCATAGCCGACCGATCCGTCAAAACCAAGCGATCCGGCTGCGCCGGGCCTTAGCTGCGTCGGTCGCCAGCATACTGATAGTAACAGGCGTTTGTCTGCCGCTACGCGCCGAACCGACCGATCCAGCAACGCTTGTTCTGACCTTTCCCGCGCTGAAGGGGCATGACGGGCCGATCATGATCGCAATCTTCGCCTCCGAGGCAACCTATGCCAATGGTGGGCAGCCGATCTGCAGCATCAAGCTTCCCAGCACTAGCGACGTGCCGGAAGTCGCCATCAAGGCACTGCCTCCTGGGCGCTACGCCGCCAAGATCTTCCATGATCTCAACGGCAACGGCGCCCTCGACGCCAACGTCTTGGGCATACCGACCGAACCCTACGCGTTCTCCAACAACGCAACCGGATCGCTGGCGCCGGCAAGCTGGTCGGATGCGGCGTTCAGTCTGGCGCCGACGGGGCAGACCAAACAAGCCATCGCGCTCGAATAGCGTCAGAAAAAACGGAGATCGACATGTTTCCGATGCATCGCCGCCGCTTCCTCACCAACGCCCTACACACAATGGCGCTGGGCGCCGCCGGACTCTCCCTGCCTTCTGCCCTGTCGCGGGCCGAGGCTGCCCCCGCAGTGCCGAATTGGTCGCTGCTGGTCGCCGATATCGAGGGCGATATCGCGCCGGAGACGTTGACGCGGCTGCACGGTCAGCCGCCACCTGAACTGGCCGGCACGCTATTCCGCAACGGACCCGCGAAATTTCGCCGTCCCGGCGGCAATTCCGGACATTGGTTCGATGGCGACGGGCTGGTCCGAGCGTTCGACCTGCGCGATGGCAAGGCGACACTGCGGGCCCGATTTGTCGCCACGGAGAAACGACGGGTCGAGTCCGAAGCCGGCGCCATGATCATGTCCGGTTTCGGGACGGCGCAGAAGCCGGGCACGAAGATCGCCAACAGCGATGACGCCAACGCGGCGAACACCTCAGTCATCCAGGTGGGCAATGAATTATGGGCGCTGTGGGAGGCCGGCTCCGCCATCCGGTTGGACCCAGCGACACTTGCGACCATCGGACCAAAGACATTCAGGCCTGATTTAAAGTCGGTGCCGTTTCTGGCGCATCCCCGGTTCGAACCCGATGGGCGGATCTGGAATCTCGGTCTCGCCGGAGACCGTGCGGTTATCTGGCGGATCGCGGCGGACGGCGCCCTGCAATCAGCCGATATCATCCGCCTGCCCCGCGCCAGTTACATCCATGATTTCACCATGACCGCGACGCAACTGATCCTGGTTCTACAGCCCTGGATCGAAGACCACATCGCAACACCTGAGATTGCCGGGTTCGTCTGGCGCCCCGAGCAAGGGACGCTCGTTCTGGTGCTCGACAAAGCCGATCTCGGCATTCGGCGCAGCTTCGTTCTGCCGCCGTTTTTCTGCTTCCACATGTCGAGCGCCTGGGCCGAAGCCGACGGCACGATCCGCTTCGATGCCTGTATCTATGACGATGCCGCCTTTGCCATCACCGGTGGACAGCTGCTGCTTCAAGGCATCAAGCCGAAGAATGCCGAAGCGCAATTGGCGGTGATCACCCTCGGCGCCGACGGTCGGGCAACGCTTGAGCGCATCGGGGTGGCAGCGGAGTTTCCACGCTCGGATCCCCGTTTTTCAAATCGCCAACACCGCTACACCGTTCATCTTGATCGGCCGAACGCAGACATGCCGCTGTTCCGGGGTATCGGGATCCAGGACTGGCGCAGCGGGGCGCATCAGCTATTCGACATGGGACAGGGGCAATTCGTCGAGGAGATGGTGTTCACGCCGCGCCCGGGGTCTAGCAACGAGCTGGACGGCTGGCTGGTCGGTACCAGCCTGAACCTGAATGTGGGCGCCACCGAGTTGCATGTCTTCGACGCACACCGAATTGCCGACGGGCCGATCTGCAGTTGGCGCGCTTCCCGCCCCCTGCCGGTCGGCTTCCATGGCAGCTTCATTCGCGTTTAGCGTGTGGCCGAGTGGAAAGGCATCAAAAGGATCTGGCCAATACCTAATGCGCCGCCCCAGCCTCAATCTTGCGCGTTGGCTTCGGCGCCAGCCAGATGATCGCCGCAGAGCCGAAGAAGATGAGTGCCGAGATGAGAAAAATGTGATTGGTCGCGATCGTCATCGCCTCCTTGTTCACCAACTGCTCAATCACGCCGCGTATCGCACCGACTGAGAAGCCGTGATCGGCGAGCGACGTCTGAACGGCATCGGTATGAAGCGTTGAAACCAGTTGGCCCCGCGCCACGCGGGTATCGTCGTCCCAGGCCGTTGTTGCGGCGGATGTGCCGATCGCGGCCGACATGGTGCGCAGGAAACTCATCAAACCGGCAGCCGATGCCGTTTCGCGCGGCTGCACGGCGCTCAATCCGAGCGTCGTCACGGGGATGAAGAAGAACGGCATGCCGATGCCCTGGACCAGTTGCGGCAGCGCCAAAGACCAGAAATCGGCATCGCTCGTCCAATAGATGCGCAGCAGGGTGGACAGGCCGAGCCAGGTAATGCCGAAGCAGACCAGATATCGTTTATCGACCCTGGTCGACAGCCTGGCCACTATGGGCGACGCCACAACCGCACTGACCCCGGTCAAGGCGGTGGCATAACCAGCCCAGGCGGCGGTGTAACCCAAGTCGCTTTGCAGCCATTGCGGGATAATGACGACGGAGGTGAAGTAGGTTCCAAAGGCAAAGGCCAATGCCAGCACGCTGACGGTAAACCCGCGATGACGAAACACGCGGATATCCACCGCAGGCTCCGCCTCGGTGAATTCCCAGGCGATGAAGAACGCAAATCCGACGACGGCGATGATCGCGAGCAACACGATCAAATTGTTATTGAACCAGTCCCGATCGTGGCCGAGATCCAGCATGATCTGCAAGGCGGCGATCCAGATGACCATCAAGACCAACCCGATGCGATCGATCCGGGGCTTCGTTGTCGCCGTTTCGACTGCTCGCAGGAAGCGGCTGCTGGCGGCGATGCAGAAGGCGGCCACGGGCAGGTTGATGAAAAAGATCCAGTGCCACGACCAATCATCGCTGAGCGTACCGCCGAGGATTGGGCCCATGATCGGCGCCGTGACCGTCGTCATCGCCCAGAGCCCCATCGCCGCACCCTGCTTCTCCTTGGGGAAGATTCTGAGCAGCAGAGTTTGCGTCAGCGGCATCAGCGGGCCGCCGCAAAACCCCTGCCCCAACCGGCAGGCGACGAGCATGCCAAGGCTGTTCGACATGCCGCAGAGAAGAGAGAACAGGGCAAAGCCGATCATACCGAAGATGAAGGTTTTGACGGCGCCAAAGCGGCCCGACAGGAAGCCAGTCAGCGGCACGCAGATCGCCTCGGCCACAGAATAGGAGGTAATGATCCAGGTCGCCTGGGTCGAGGATACCGCGAGGCCACCGGCGATGTGGGGCAGCGACACGTTGGCGACCGTGGTATCGAGCACCACCATGAAATTGCTGAGCGCCAGCGCGATCGCCGACACCAATAGCGTGGGTCCACTCATCACGCCGGTTGAGGTCGGCTCTGCCATCATTCGCTCGCGGTCGTGGAGGTATCGATATCGGCGTCCATGGTGAGGCCGACGCGGAGCGGGTGAGCTGCCAGCTCACGCGGGTCGAGGATGACGCGCACCGGCAGGCGCTGGACAATCTTGATCCAGTTGCCGGTGGCATTCTGCGCCGGGATCAGCGCGAAGGCGGCACCTGTTCCGCCGGAAAAACCCGCGACCCGGCCATGATAGACGACATCGCCGCCGTAAAGGTCGGAGGTCATAGTGACCGCCTGACCGACCTTGACCTTGCGCAGCTGCCCTTCCTTGAAGTTGGCGTCGACATAGAGCTCTGCGACCGGCACGATGCGCATGAGGGTGGCACCCGGGGCGACACGCTGTCCGACCTGGATCGCACGGGCGGTAACCACGCCGTCGACCGGCGCTCGAATGACGGTGCGCTCAAGGTCGAGCTGCGCCTGATCGACCTTGGACTGGGCGGAAATGACATCCGGATTGGTGTCGACCGTGGTCCCCTCGATCAGGGCGCGAATAGCTGCCTGGTCGCGGAAGGATTGTCCGCGGCTTGAACCAGCCTGCGCCAGACCCGCGCGAGTGACCTCCAAATTGGCCTTCGCTGCAGCAAAGGCGTTCTCAGCGGTGGTCAATTCTTCGGCCGATACAGCCCCGCTGGGTGCCAAGTTACGCCGGCGGTCGAGATCAATTTGCGCCTTCTCAAATGCCGCCTGCGCCGAGGCGAGCTGCGCCTGTGCGCTGGCGATCGCGGCAGTCCGGGCTTCCGTCTGCGCGCCGAGGGCGGCTTCCGTGGCGCTGGTCTGGCCGAATTGCCGCCGCGCCTTCGCGAGATCCGCCTCAGCTTGCTCAAGGACGATCCGGGCGTCGCGGTCGTCGATGCGGACCAGGACATCGCCCTTCTTCACCGATTTCGTATCCTCGACCAGGACATCCAGTACCTGGCCGGCCACCATCGGTGTCACCTCGGCCGTATCGGCGCCGACATAGGCGTTGTCGGTGCTGACATGATGCGCGCCGATCAGCGTGTACCATGTCCCGTAACCGAGGCCAGCGAGCAGCACCACACCGGCAATTCCGAGCAGCAACCGCCTACGCAGCCCGCCGGGCGGCGCTTTCGTTACCGGCGCCGAACCTATCTTTAATGAACTATCGTCAGGCATGGCTCTATTCCTTATTCGTTTGGTCGACGGTGGTTTGGGCGGCGGCGAGCGGCGATGAGGACTCACGGACCAGCCCCCCGCCCAGCGCACGGACCAACGCGACATCGAGAGTGAAGGCACGGGATTGGAGATCGGCCACCGTGACGCGGGCCTGCAGCACCGTATCCTCGGCGGTCAGAACAGTTTGATAGGTCGACAACCCGCCCTCGTACCGGCGACGGGCGACGGCGTATGCCTCCTCGGCATCGGCAAGCGACTCGCGGGATTGGCCGAGGCGATCGCCCAACATGCTGAGGCTGGTGACGCTATCGGCAACCTCATGAAACGCTGTCGCGACATCCTGGTTATAGGTTGCCACCGCCTGGTCGTAATTTCCCCGCGCCACGTCATATTGCCCGGCGATGCGCCCTGAATCGAAGATCGGCAGGCTGAGCGCTGGCCCGGCATTGCCGTAGGACGATGTCCCCTTGATGAGATTGGACAGGCCGAGCGACTGGACACCGATCAGTGCGGACAGACTGATCGAGGGATAGAAATCGGCATGTGCGACCTTGATCCGCTCGGCTGCCGCCTGTGCCCGAACGCGGGCTGCCACAACATCCGGCCGCCGGCCGATCAGATTGGTGGTGACATCGACGGGCAGGCCGCGCGACGCCACCATCGCCGCTGGCGGCTTGATCGCGAGCCCCCGATCCGACCCTTTGCCAAGCAGCGCTGCGATCTGATTACGCGCTAAGCCGATTGATTCGTCGATCGAAAGAAGCTCAGCCCGTGCCGCAGGGACCAGGGAATCAGCCTGCTTCAGCTCGGCTTTGGTATCGAGACCATTGGCGACCCGTTTGGCCACCAGCGCCTGACTGTCCTGACGCAGGC
This sequence comes from uncultured Elstera sp., assembly GCA_903931835.1. GTDB lineage: Bacteria > Pseudomonadota > Alphaproteobacteria > Elsterales > Elsteraceae > CAIZEE01. The sequence continues at coordinate 9,345 of CAIZEE010000258.1, read as the reverse complement.
GAACCGCTTCCACCTGAACATCCCGCTCCGCAAAAAGCCGGGCGAGGTCTGCATAGGCGTTGGCGATGTTAGTCGATAACAGCAAGCGCGCTTGTTCGACGTCCAATAATGCGGCTTCGCTATCCGATGTCGCAGCCCGCAAGGCAGCCCGGTTCTTCCCCCATAGATCAATGTCGAAATCAAACGAGAGGGATGCGAGACCGGTGTCGTTCCAACCATGCGGCACGAACATCGGCGGGATACCGTTATTGTAGCTTTGCTTGGCCTCGCCTACATTGGCATTGCCGGTACCCGATGGCAGAAGGGCCGCATGCGCCTGCCGACGAAAACCGTCCGCCGAGTGCAGACGGGCGACCGCCATTGCGACGTCGGGGCCATCCTTCAGCCCCTCCTCGATCAGTTCGGTTAGTTGCGGGTCGCCGTAGGCACGCCACCAGTCGTCTGCGGGCCATGCGGTCGAGCTCGGAATGCGAGACAGCGTCGCGGCGCTTGAGAAACTGCTCGCAGGCCGCATTTCCGGCTGTGTCCCTGACTCGGGTTCAGCCACACAGCCTGTAAGAACCAAGGCCGCAAGGAGGGCTGCGAGGTGAGCGAAGAGGAGCGCACTAGGCAGAATGGGACGAGGGGTGAGATGCGTCATAGAAAAACCGTACTAAGTGGTATGGTTTCGTTATGACGAGCGTCATCGGCCTTGTCAACATGAATCGTACTAAATAGTATGGTTTTAACAGAAGGCGGTAAGTCGACATGAGTGAGGCAGCGGAAACAGCGACCCTTGGCAAAAGGGAGAAACGCCAGATTGAGAGGCACAACGCCATTCTTGACGTCGCGGAACGTTGTTTCCTCGAAAATGGCTATGCCGGCACGTCGATGTCGGCAATTTCGGCGGCACTTGGTGGCTCAAAGGGCACGCTGTGGAGCTATTTTTCCTCCAAGGAGGAGTTATTCGCCGCCGTTATTGACCGGAAAGCAGAGGTTTTCCGAGATACGCTGATTTCCGCCCTTGAGCAGGAAATGGACCTTAGAGCCGCGCTGGAGCGATTTTGCGAGCGCTTCATACGCAAGATCAGCTCGGCCGAGGGCATCGCCGTCTATCGGATCATCGCCGGGGAGAGCGGACGCTCGCCCGAAGTCGGCCGAATCTTCTATGAACGCGGACCAGGCTGTAACGAACGCATTATCGCCGACTTTCTGGAAGCCCACATACAGCGCGGAAACCTGCGGCGACTGTCGGAACCAGACGAGATGGCTGGTTTTCTGAAATCGATGTGTACGGGCAGCAAACATATGCGCATGGTGCTTGGTATCGATCCCCCCGGTGCGCCTGACGCCGAAATCGTCGCGAAGCGCATCGTTGACGTCTTCTTCGCGGCTTACGGCGTCGACCAGGCGCCAAACAGCGCCGCAGCTCTCTAAGGCGAGATCTGGCAGGGTAAACCTCGATGAAGCGCTTAGTGATCCTGCTCTTGCTGTCCATTCCGAGCCTTGCCGTCAGCCTGAAGCCTGAACGCCAAGGTCGTTGCCTGTGACAGCGACGGCCATATCCCGCACACGGCGCGGCCGGACCTATTCCTCGAAACGATGACGACGTTCCTCGACGCGCCCTGCCCGGGAATTCATTACATACGATCGCATGTAACGAAGAGGTATCTGTAATATTACAGATATGCTTCGGTCCGGAATTCCCTGACTTAGGAACCGAACACTCTGCGATTTAGCTTATTTCAAAGAAGCCGGACTGACGGTACAGTCCGCCCGACCGCAGGACCTATTACTATGGCGTCGTAGCTCTATGGACCAAAATCTAGTCGTCCCCCACCGCCCGTCGCTGTTATGCGGCTGTCCTGCCTGTATCGCCGCTTATTTCGGCAATCCCGTCGCCACGGTGAGCAGCGCCGAACTCGTTATCGCAGCGCCCGTCGCCGCCCCGCGGCCGGAGAGTGCTACAGTGCCCGTATCGGCGGAGGCGGCACCAACGGCCACATCAGCGTCGCCCTTGACCGCTAAAACGGCAGCAACAACCCAAGCGGCAGCTCCTGCGTTCAGCCCAGCGCCAACGGCCAGCGCATCCGGATTTTATCTCACCGCAATCAACCAGACGATCTCCCAACCAGAGCAGACGATCGCCGTCTCATCGCTCTTCAGCGTGGTCGATACGACTGGGACGATCAGCAGCTATAGGTTCGACAATGTCGGTTCCGTAAAGGGCGGCTATTTCATGCTGGGTAGCCAGTTCTACTTTGCCACTTCGGTGCTTACAATCACGCCCGCTCAGCTCAGCACGTTCACCTATGTCACGCCAATCTACGGCTATGATACGATCTCAGTTACCGCGACCAATCAGGGCGGCGGAAGCGCCGGCACCACCATCACGGTGACCGGTCCGGCGCCGCCGGCCATCACGGTTACTGGCGCCTCTGCGGCCATAGCTTTTGGCGTCGATAAGTCGATTGCCCTGGGTCCGCTTATTAACGCGACCGATAATGACGGCGTGCATTTCGCCTTTCTTACCTACACTGTTACCGTGCTAAGCGGTTCCGGAGTCCTTGTCGTCGATGGCTTCGCTCTTGGGACCAAGGTAGAAAACCTAAACGCCCTGGGAATTGAAGAGACGAGTTTCGCTCGTACCGGTGTCAGCGGCACCGCAGTCATCTCCATTACTGTTCAGGATGAGATCGGGGCAACCGGTTCGACAACGCTGACCCTCACCTCCGCCGCCCCGGCCAGGCCGGCTCTGTCATTGACGTCGGTGGCGCCCACCAACACCGGCGTCCCATTCAATTTTTCCGCGCTGATACGAGCGTCGGATTCCAACGGTATCGCAACATCGGATTTGACCTATACGCTGAGCTATACGGGCTCAGGCGCGTCGCTGGAGTTAGGCGGCTCGGCAATACCGGTCGGCACCAGCACGAGCCTAACCGCCGCCGATTTGTCGTCGATAACCGTCGCGTCCGGGCTTTATGGCGGACAATTACAAGTGACGCTGACGGCAGCGGATGGCTATGCGACCAGCACGCCGTTCACATTTACGCTCACAGTTCCGAGCGGCCAGGGTCCGATCGTCAACGCTCCTGAAGGGACTGCGATCGCCGCTGCTCGCGGGCAGGATTTTAACGTCAGCAATTTGGTTGTCGGGCAGAGCGAGTATCCCAATGCGACAGTTGCCGAATACGAGTTCTATCTCTCCGACGCCGGCGGCGGCATCGCCAGCCTGTCGATCGGCAGTTCGGTCCAGCGGAACGATATGCCGGTTTATGTCGATGTCGGTCAGCTCAGTTCGGTCAGCTATTTTGCCGGGACCGGCAAGGATATTCTGTATGTCCGGGCCAATGACGGTACTGACGCGAAGCCACATTGGGGGGCGTGGGAAACCCTGACGATCACCGCTCCGCCTGACTCGGGGCCGGCGCTGACAGCGCAGACGCTGACCATCGACCAGACCGAAACCGTGTCGGGTTCCAATTTGGTGCTAAACCCACCATCGGACGCCACGAACTATCAGTTCTTTGAACCACTGCAATATCGCGGGGGAGATCCCGCCGGAACGCTGCTCAATAACGGTTCTCCCAGCGGCTATTTCCAGGTCGCTGCCAATGCGTTGTCGAGCGTGACCTTTACGCCCACATCCAACAATGCCGCCGACAAGGCGATTATCTGGGTGCGCGCCTCCGACGGCATCGTTTGGGGAAATTGGGTGATCGACACCGTGACGATCACCGACACCGCGCGCCCAACCGTCACCGCCCAGTCCAATGGGCTGATGACAGCGACCCATGGCGAGGCCTTTGGTACAAGCGACTTGTTCGCCTACAACAGCCCGGCGGGCCCTGCGATAACGCAGTTTGAGCTGTACCTGGCCGACGCGACCGGCGGTATCGCGAGCCTGTCGGTCCGCGGTTCGGTCAAACCAAACGACACACCGGTTTATGTCGACGCGGGCTCATTGGCTTCGGTCAGCTACGTCGCCGAGGCGGGGAAAGACATTCTTTATGTCCGTGCCAATAACGGCACGTCGACCAATCCGCATTGGGGGGCGTGGTCTACCATCACGATAACGGCGCCGGCCGAGGTTCCGCCGGTGCTGGCGGCAATGACGGTAAGTGTCGGGTTTGCTGGAACGTTGGGAAGCTCGTCTCTGGTCTCAATGACATCCGATACTTACGCGATTACGCAATATCAGTTCTATGACCGGGCGCAGTATCTCAGTACCGATACGGCCGGCAGCTTGTACAATGACGGTAGCGCCAGCGGCTATATCACCGTCAACGCCGCAGAGTTGTCGCACGTGACGTTCCTCGCCAATTCGGCATCGGCGACGACGTCGATCTATGTCCGGGTCTCTGACGGCGCCGCGTGGAGCAACTGGGTGATCGATACCGTAACCGTGGCGAGCGCGCCCGGCCCGATGATCACGCCGATCAGCCCCAACGGCTATGTCGCTGCGACAGCGGGTGCGTCTTATTCGGCGAGCGATCTGTTCAGTGAAAACGACCCCACCAACGGCACCACGGTCTCACAATACGAATTCTACGTTAAGAGCGGCCCTGGGGCAAAAGGCACGCTGAGCTTCAGCGGGGCGGCGCAGACGAATAACACAGCTGTGTTTTCAAATACGCTGAGCGGCGTCCGCTATCAGATCCAATCGGGCACACAATCGCTTTATGTCCGGGCGAATGACGGCGGTACGTCGACCAATCCGCATTGGGGCGCGTGGAGTTTGATCACGGTGGTAGCGCCGGCGGTCACTGCATCGCCAGTAACCCCGGCTTCGCCGCCTGCCCTGTCCATCAGCAGTATCGTACCGCCGCTATCATCGGCTATGAACTCGGTCGTCAGCCCAGCCGCCTTGCTCGCGACCGATCGGCCGCAATCCGACGTGCTCCTGGCGCTTCACCACGCATAATCCGAGCGCCGACAGATGGCTCTGCGCGGATTGCATATCGGACGAAAAATGGCGCTGCTAAGCTCATAAATGCCCACGAAGCGGGTGGCTTGATGCTTGAGGAGGGGGAATTCAATGACAATCTCTGCAACAAGCCTGCGCACTGGCACTCTGGCGGCACTATGCTATGGCCTGCTCGCTATGGCTCCCGTCGTGGCACAACAGGCAGCAGCCCCTTTGCCGCCCGGATCACCCTTAATCGGTCAGCCGGAAAATGAGGCCGCCAAGAAGCTCGCGCCGGTTGCCCCGCCGCCGCTCCCAACGGCCCGGGACAAACTGCCGCTCGACAAGCTGGTCGTGCCGAAGGGCTTCAAGCTGGAGGTCTATGCGTCCGGTATCGGTAATGCCCGTACGCTGAAGCTTGGCGATAAGGGTACGGTGTTCGTCAGCACGCGCCTGGCCGACAAGGTCTATGCGATCACCGACAAGGGTGGAGTCCGTGAGGTCAAGGTGATTGCGTCCGGCCTGTACCGGCCGAACGGCCTCGCCTTCAAGGACGGCACGCTCTATATCGGCGAGCTGTCGCAGATCTCCAAGATCGAGAATATCGAGGACACGCTCGATAACCCGGCCAAGCCGACGGTGATCTATAGCGATTTGCCCAAGGACGAGGCGCATGGCTGGAAGACGCTCACGATCGGCCCGGACAGCAAGCTGTATTTCCAGGTCGGCGCCCCCTGCAATATCTGCATGCCCGATGACCAGCACGCCCAAATTCGCCGCATCAATCTCGATGGCAGCGGCGTGGAAGTGGTGGCGCGCGGCATTCGCCAAATCGTCGGTATGGATTGGCAGCCAAACACAAAGATCCTGTATTTCTCAGAAAACAGCCGCGACTGGCTGTCGGAGGACGTACCGAACGATAAGCTCAATCGGCTGATGAACCCGGGCAGGGACAATTTCGGCTACCCCTATTGCCATCAGGGCAACATCGCCGATCCCGAATTCGGCTGGGGCCGCTCCTGCGAGGAATTCGTGCATCCGATCGCCTTGCTCGGGCCGCACGCCGCCGTGCTCGGCATGCGTTTTTACACCGGCAGCATGTTCCCGGCGGAATTTCACGACAATATCATCCTCGCGCGGCACGGTTCGTGGAACCGTACCAACAGGTTCGGCGCCGACGTCGTCCTAATCAAGCTCGGCAAGGACGGGCTGCTGCCGAATTGGGCAGAGCCTGGCGATCAGCGCAAGGATGTCGTGCCGCTTGTCACCGGCTTCCTGCAGAACAACACCTATATTGGCCGACCCGTCGACGTATTGCAGATGAAGGACGGCTCGATGCTGATCTCGGATGACTGGAACGGCGCCGTCTATCGGCTCAGCTACAGCCACTAACGGGACGCCACAGTGATGATCGACGCGATGCGCAAACTATTGGTGGGCGCGCTGCTGGCTCTCACAGCCGCCGCGCCCATTGCCGAGGCGGAGACGCTCGCCGACAAGGTCGGCCCGTGCCTTGCCTGCCATGGTGAGAAGGGAACGTCGGAGACGGAGAACATTCCCTCGCTCGGCGGCCAGACGGCACCCTATGCGCTGATTCAGCTTTACATGTTCCGCGATCGCCTGCGCCTTAACGAGATCATGAACGAGGTGGCAAAGCCGTTCACCGATGACGATCTGCGCGCTGTCTCCGACTTCATCGCCACCTTGCCGCCACCACAGCCGCAAGTGGATGCGGGTGACGCCGCACGCATCGACCATGGCCGGGCGCTGATCAAGCAGAATCGCTGTGATTTCTGCCACCGCCCCAATCTCGGCGGCGCCGACAACGTGCCGCGCATCGCAGGCCAGCGCGAAGATTATCTGCTAAAGACGCTGCGCGAGTACAAAAGCAACACGCGGCACGGCTATGATGGCTCGATGGCAGAGGTTCTGCAGCCGGTCAGCGACCGGGAGCTGATGGACCTGGCCTACACGGTCGCGCGATGGAAATAACGCTGGCGGCATGATGCTTCGGGACTTGACGCCAGCTGAGTTAGCTGTCCCTTCGGTTCGTTCGTGACGGACCGAGACATTTATGTACACTGAGGGGATCAAACCGCATTGGTATACGGTATGCTGGGATACTGACCGCCAGCAGTTTCCTCACATTCGGATCAAGCCAGAACAGATGTGCTGGAAGCAGCCGAAACCGACCTGAGATTGTGAATTCTAGTGAGTTAGGAGCCGAGTCCGGGCTCGCCACCATGAAAGAGGCGTTGTTCTGATGAATTTCGATTCCGATACAATTTGGCTTCCGCCGCCGTTGCGGTGGTGGGCGAGATTTGTTTCCAATCTTAGCATCGTGAAGAAGGTCGCCATTCCAGCCATCGTTTTGGCGATCATGTCTGTATTGATGATCGTTCTGTTTTCTCAGGCGCTCAACGGCGTAACGGCGGGGCTGGACCTGATTATCGACCATAACGGGACGAGGCTGCGCCTCGCCAATGAGGCGGACGTCGCGCTGTCGCAAGCAGAGACGGCAGAGAAAGCCGCCCTGCTGGCAGCATCAAACGACGAGCTCCACCGCATGCAGGCGAACTATGACGCGGCTATCAAGACGGTGATCGACGATCTGAACCGCCTCGTTGTCATCGATCCTGATCCAGAAGAGACCGCAGCGGTCGACAGCTACCGCGCCGCCGTCACCAGACGCGATGAGGCGGGCCGGCAGGTATTCTCGCTATTGGCCGCTGGCAAGCACGCCGAAGCGGTGCAGCTTTCCGAAGCGAAAGAGCGTGAGATGAAAGCCACGCTCGATACCGTGTCCAAGACGCTCGCCGATTTCGAGCGTCAGGATATGGCAAGCGATCGCGATAAAACCATCGCGAAGGGCGATATCGCCCGTCATGAACTGATCTATGCATCGCTTGGCGGCCTCGCCCTTGCCTATCTGCTGCTGCAGTGGATCGCCGTCTTCCAGGTCGCGCGACCGATCCACCGCGCCTCTGCGGCAATTGAGCAGCTTGCCGATGGCGATCTTGCCGATACAGCAGAAACCGATCGCAAGGATGAGGTCGGCATACTCATCCGCGCGACCAGAACACTGCGTAACCGTCTGGTTTCGGCACGCGGGCTGGAAGCGGAGGCCGAACGCCTGAAGACCGAAAACGAACATGGAAGGCGCGAAGCGCTCCGCACCATGGCGAATGTCCTGGAGCTGGAGACGCGCGATGCCGTCGATAAAGTCGCCGGCCGAACCACCTCGCTCGACCACACGGCCGAGGAGATGGCTCGCTCCGCCAATCGCGTCAGTTCCGATTCGCAATCGGTCGCGAGCGCAGCCGAACAGGCATTGGCCAATGCTCAACTGGTCGCCGGTACCACTGAGGAATTGGCCAAATCGATTTCCGATATTTCGGAACAGGTAACGAGGGCCGCCGAGATCAGCCGGAACGCCGTCGCCCAGGGCCAGGAAACCGAACAGGTGATCCTGTCGCTATCGCAAGCGGTGGCGCAAATCGACACGGTGGTGCGATTGATCAGCGAGATTGCGGCGCGCACCAATCTACTGGCGCTGAACGCCACTATCGAGGCGGCACGGGCGGGCGAGGCTGGCAAGGGCTTCGCCGTGGTGGCGACGGAGGTCAAGAACCTGGCGAGCCAAACTGCCCGCGCGACGCAGGATATATCCATCCAGATCGACAATGTCCGGCGCGGGACCGAAGCGGCGGTCAACGCCGTCAAGGAAACCGGTGCTGCGGTCATCGATATCGACCAGATCAATAGCAGCATCGCGTCCAGCATCGCCCAACAGTCGATCGCCACCAAGGAAATCGGCCGCAGCATCGTCGAGACGGCAAGTGCCGCTCGTGAGGTGGCGCGCCAGATTTCCAGCGTCGCACAGGAGGCGCAATCGACCGGCGGCCGCGCCGCCGATGTCCGGTCAACGGCGGCCGAGGTTGCCGACAATGTCGTCGGTCTTCGCACCCGGCTGGTCAAGGTCGTGCGAACCGCGTCTGAAGACGTCGACCGTCGGGAGAACCAGCGCTTCGAATTGCCCCATGGATGCATGCTCTCGACATCGCTCGGCGAGGTCAGGGGATCAATCCAGGATGTGTCGATCGGCGGCGTCCGGATCACCTGCGACGAGGCAGCAAAATTGGCGGATAGCGGGACGCTCCATATTGACGGGTTGAGCGTGAGCCTGCCGTTCCTTAAGTTGTCGCGCCTTCGCGAAGAACTGCGCGTCCGTTTCGATCTTTCCGATACGGACCAGACACTTCTGTTGGGCCTGATCGAACGGCTTGGCACGCCAGACATAGCAACATAGACTCCTGGCCATTCCGACGTTTTCTAGGCGAGAAAAGACTGTGAAAAACAGCCTCAGTATCTGCATTCCGACCTATAATCGGGCAGAGCTATTAGCAAAAACGCTGCTTGATCTTACGCGATACGCAGACTTGGTCGATGAGGTCGTT